>JAGNLM010000016.1 GCA_017999615.1 Gammaproteobacteria bacterium
GTAGGCCTCAGCGCGGCCTGCGCCCTCGCCTTCTGGATTGCCGGCATGGACCCCTTCGACGCGCTCACCCACGCGTTCTCGACCCTCTCGCTGGGTGGCTTCTCGACCCACGACGCCAGCATCGGTCACTTCCACAGTGCCCCGGTGGAGGTGGTGGCCGGAGTGTTCACGCTGATCGCCGGCGTGAACTTCGCGCTCCACTTCCTCGCCTGGCGCTCCCTCAGCGTGCGGGTCTACCTCGGCGACCCCGAGTTCCGGTTCTACGCCGCGGTCATGGGGATCCTGATTGCCCTCACCGTCGCCGTGCTCTACGGGAGCGGAACGTTCCCCTTCTGGGACGCCCTCTACCACGGCTTGTTCCAGGCACCGTCGATCATCGCCGACAATGGACTGGTCACGGCCGGCTACCCCGGCGAGTGGCCCGTCTTCCTGGTCCTCCTGCTGCTCCTCGGCAGCTTCTTCGGGGGCTGCGCGGGCTCCACCGGCGGCGCCATCAAGGCGATCCGCTTCCTGCTCCTTCACCGGCAGGGCGACCGGGAATTGAAGCTCCTGCTGCACCCGCGTGCCAGCATCGCAATCAAGCTCGGCGCCCGAGTGATCGAGCAGCGCGTCATGACCGCGGTCTGGGGTTTCTTCTTCCTGTACATCCTCGCGTTCTGCCTCTTCTCCCTCGCGCTGGTGGCCACCGGGGTGGATGGCCTCAGCGCATTCAGTTCGGTGGCAGCCTGTCTCAACAACATGGGTGTCGGCTATGGGGAGACCGCATCGAACTTCGCCACCCTGAACGACGCGGCGAAGTGGCTGCTGAGCGCCGCCATGCTCGTCGGGCGCCTGGAGGTGTTCCCGGTGCTGCTCCTCTTCCACCCCGGGTTCTGGCACCAGTAAGCCCGCCCTCCCGCACCCGTCGCGCGTGAGACGCTCCGGGTTGTGTGGGGCCAGGGGGCAGTCTCGGCCCCGCCGGAGAGTGTCCTCCGACTGCAGGATTTCCGGGCAGAGCCGATAGGGCGGTTGACATCCGCCGTCAAGTCTATACGCTATAGCATATGCTGATTATCCTCGATACCGATGTGGTGGTTGCGGCAGCCCTGAGCCCCACGGAGGCGTCCCGCTATCTGCTGCGGGAGGTGGGCCTGGGCATGCTCCCGGCAGCAGCCTCGGTGCCGCTGATGCTCGAGTACGAGGCGCTCCTCAAGGAGCCCGAGACCCTCGCCCGCACCGGGGCCAGCGCCGCCGACGTGGACGTGGTCATCGACACGCTCGCTTCCACGGTGCGCCCCGTGCCGCTCTCGGTCCTGTGGCACCCGCTGCTGCGGGACCACGACGACGACATGGTGCTCGAGGCCGCGGCGAACGCCGGGGCGACGCACCTCGTCACCTTCAATCTCAGGGACTTCGGGGACCTGCCGGCGCGGTTCGGGGTCGAGGCGTGCCTGCCCTGCGAGCTGGCGAGGAGACTGCGAGATGGGCAAGAGTAACTACGCGCTGAACGCCCCGGAGAGCATACTGGCCGCGGCGCGCCGCGCGGCGAAGCGCGACGGTGTCAGCCTGAATCAGTTCATAAACACGGCGCTCGCCGAGAAGGTCGCCGCGCTGGAGGCCGAGGAGGTCTTCACCCAGCGCGGGAGCCGTGCGGACAAGGCACGCTTCCTGGAGGTGCTCGAGCGCCTCGGCCACGAGCCGCCGCGCCCCGGGGACGAGCTCTGAGCCGCCGCGGGAGGGCGTTCGCCGGTCTCTTGTCCGGGGGTAGGTGGTGAGGAAGTCCGTCATCTCCTCGTTGCTGGCGCTCGCCGCGGTCGGCTGGCTGTTCGACTGGGGGACGCCGCTGTCCGACCGGTACACCGCCTACTACGCCGGGTGTCCGGCTGAGGTCCACCAGGGCCTGCCACCGCCGCCGCCGAGCTTTGCCGAGCCGGCCTGCGCGGGGCACTTCGGCCATGACGACTTCCGGGTCTCCCTCGCCGGCCAGTTCGTGGTGCGCCGCCCGGCCGGCTCACCCCTGAGCCCGGCCGACCGCTTCCAGTCCTGCGTCGTCTGGGACCGCAAGAACTGGTCCTGCCTGGCCGACGACGGCCGGATGTACCGCGTCGTCGACGGGGACTTCACGGCGGACCCGGCGATTCCGGAGCGCGCGTACCTCTCGAAGCCCTCCTGGTGGCTGGCACGCGCCATCTCGCTGATCGTTCGCTGAGGGGGGCCCCCGAAGATGACCTCCACCGTGCACGTCGTTTGTCCCCACTGCCAGGCGGTGAACCGGCTCCCCACGGCGCGGCTTGCCGAGCAGCCCGCCTGCGGCCAGTGCCACCGGCCGCTCTTCACGGGGCGTCCCGTGGACCTCACTGCCGCCACCTTCCGCAAGCACGTCGCCCGCAACGACATCCCGGTGCTCGTGGACTTCTGGGCTCCGTGGTGCGCTCCGTGCCGGGCGATGGCGCCGGCCTTCGTGCAGGCCGCCCAGCAGCTCGAGCCGCGCGTGCGGCTCGCCAAGGTCGACACGGAGGCCGAGCAGTCCCTCGCCATGGAGTTCGGCATTCGCAGCATTCCCACCCTGGCACTCTTCCGGGACGGCCGGGAGGTCGCCCGGCAGGCGGGGGCACTCGGTGCGGCGGACATCGTGCGCTGGCTGCGGGCAAACGGGGGATGAGAAGGGCCGCCCTCGCCCTCGGGCTCGCGTTCTGGCTCTCGAGCCCCCTCGCGGCGGGGATCCCCGCGACGCCCCTGATGACGCTCTACCGGTTCAACGCGCCGGTCGACGTGCCCTTCTACGACGTGGACGGCTTCCGCAAGGGGGAGCCCTCTTCTCCGGCCGGCACGCTGGCCCAGGGGACCTCCGTGGTCCCCTGCCTCGTGGTCCGCGACGGGCGTCCCCTGACCGACCGCCGGGGGATCCCCTACGTGGGTTTTCGCGTGGTCGTCGACTCCCGCACCGCCACGCCCGAGGCCACGGAGACGTTCCGCCGGGTCGCGGCCGAGCGGCGCGCCATGACCGTGCCCCACCATCACTGCGACGCCGGGGTGCGCCACGTGCTCGACGTGCGCAATCTCTATCCCATGGGCAAGGCGCCCCTCTTCGACACCCCGCCACCCGGCTGGAAGGGCGGGGGCCGGGACGGCTCGGCGCCCCAGGCCGGGGCGGGGGCCTGCCAGGGCCGGGGCTGCGAGCGGTGGGAGGGGGAGCGCCGAGAGCTCGACCAGATCATCCGCGCGTTCCACGATTCGCCCCGCTGCGAGGAGGCGAACCGCGCCCTGCTGGGCCGGGGCGAGGCGCTGGGCCGGGCGTGGGACCGGTTCGCGGCCGACCAGGGGCAGCGCTGGCCGCGGGCGACGCTCGAGCGTGCGGAGCAGCTCGACCACGTCATGCGGACCGCGCTCTTCGAGGGCCACCTGGACCGCGGCTGCAGCGCGTACGGCGCCTGCGAGCGAAACGTCATCGCGCTCTCCATCCGCAACCGCGCAGTGGAGTCCTGCTACGCGCGCCAGGGCTGCCGCTTCCCCGGCGACTTCCAGGGGGTCGCGACCGCGCCTTCCCAGTACAACATCTGGGACGAGCTCCTCTCCCAGATCTCTGGCCTCACCTCCTGCTATCTGCGCCCGGACCCCGCTCCCCGGGCCGAGGGGACACCGGGCAAGGAGGAGAACGGACTGCCCCTGCGGGAGCGCCTCCGGCGCATGCACGAGCAGAGCTTCGGAGACGTGGTCCGCATCCTCCTCGGCGGGGACGACGACCTGCAGGAGGTCTTCCCGGGCGCCACGCTCGGCGACCTGAAGGGGCTGCGCCACTACTACCACGCGCCGGCCATGGGCAAGTGCTTCCCAGGCCACCCCCGGGTCGAGTACGTGACCGGCGCGGTGGCGGCGAAGGGGGACACCTTCGCGCTCATCGCCAACAGCCGGGTCCACGTGGACGAGCGCGTCGAGGGCGGGTATCGCTTCCGCGAGGCCGTGGTGCGCGAAGAGGGCGGGCGCGACGTGGTGGAGGTCCTGGACCGCTACCCCGGCTTCGTCCTGGACGAGCAGCGGGTGACGCTGGCCGCCGCCTCCCGCTGCGCACCCTACGGCATCCCCAACGGGTGCCCGCTGGAGGAGGTGGGGCGCTACCGCAAGACACCGCCCTGGCTGACCTCCGGCCGCCCCATCGAGGTCACCTGCCGGATCCGGGACACCGGAGAACAGTGCAGGGACCGGGGCACGCTGCGCAACGCGAAGGTAGGCGGCACCTGCGACCTGGAGATGAGGCCGGTCACCGGCGTTCACTAGGGCTGCAGCGCGGCCCCCCCGTCAGCCCCCCCGCAGGGCCTCCACCAGCGGCATGCGGGCGGCGCGCAGCGCCGGCAGGAGGCCGCCGAGGAGTCCCATGACCAGCGCGAAGGCCAGGGCCTGACCGGCCACCCCGGGGGTGAAGACGAAGCGGAACGCCAGCTCGGAGAAGGTCTGGAAGTTGGTGGTGGAGACCCTCACCCACTGCAGGAGCGCCGCCGCGCCGAGCCCTGCCGCACCCCCCGCCAGACCGAGCATCAGGGACTCCGAGAGAAAGGCCAGCAGCACGGCCGCACGCCCGAAGCCGAGCGCCCGCAGGGTCCCGATCTCGCCGGTGCGCCCCGCCACCGCCGCGTACATCGTCACCATCGCCCCGACCGTCGCCCCGAGCGAGAAGATGACGGTGAGCGAGAGCCCGAGCACGCGCAGGAAGGTCGCCAGCATCTCCGACTGGCTCCGGTAGTAGGCCGGTTCGCGCCAGAGGTCTAGGGTGAGCCGCGGGTCCGCCTCGAGCCGCCTCTTGAGCTGGGGAAACGCCGCCGGGTCTTCCAGACGCATCAGGACTGCGGAGTACACCGGCCGGCGGAAGGCCTGCATCAGGGTGTCCACGTCGCCCCAGACCTCGGAGGCGAAACCCGTGTTCCCGGCGTCGAAGATCCCCGTCACGGTCCAGTCCCGCCCCGCGAACCGCATGCGCTCGCCGACGGCGACGCCCTCGTACTGGCGCGCGATGGCCTCGCCCACGACGACCTCGTCCGTGCCGGGCCGATGCAGGCGCCCGGCCGTGACGCGCACCCCGGGGCGTAGCGCGAGCGAGGCCGGTCCGATGCCGCGGACCACCACGTTGGTGCGGGCGCCGCTCTGCTTGGGGAGGACCACGAGCACCACGAGCTCCCGCGCCACCAGCCGCTCCCCCGTCATGCCGAAGGCGGCCTCCGGCTGGCCCTCGACGATGGCCACCTGTTCGCGGTCGAGCGCGCTCTGGACCTCGGTCTCCGAGGAGCGGCGGAGCGCAATCGCGTTGTCCGGCGAGCCCGTGTCCACCAGCGTGCGCTCGAGCCCCTCGGCCAGCATCAGCACGGCGGCGAACACGAACACCACGAGGGCCATGCCGCCGGCCGTCAGCAGCGTGGTGCCCCGGCGGGCGGCGAGGTTGCGCAGGCTGTAGAAGAGGAGCAATTCCACGCCCTACCCCACCCGCCCGAGGGCCTCGGCGATGCCCACGCGCACGGCCTGGCGCGCCGGGAGCGCGGCTGCGGCGAGCCCCACCAGGACCGCAGTCCCCAGGGCTTCGAGAACCGTGCGCGGTTCGACCGCGAAGTTCGGGAAGAGGCCGCCCACCATCGCCGCGAACCGCCCCGTGACCGGGAAGGCGAGCGCCAACCCGAGCACCCCGCCGACCAGTGTGATCAGCACCGACTCGCCCAGGATCGACAGCGCGATCCGGCCGGCCCCGAAGCCGAGCGTCTTCAGCACCGCGTACTCCGAGAGCCGCTCGCGCACCGACATCGCCATGGTGTTGCCGACGACCGCGAGGAGCGTGGCGATGACCACGAGCGCCACCACCCGGGTCGCCACCAGGATGGTCTCGCTCATGGCGACGAATCCGAGCAGGAAGGCCTGCTCGCTCTCGGTCAGCGTCTCGGCGGCGGAGCTCGCGAACAGGGAGTCGATGGCTACCGAGGCGGCAGCCGCCCCCTCGGGGCGGGCGAGGCCGATGACGTAGATGCCGACCTGATCGACGCGGCCGGGGTCCGTCTTGCGCAGCGTCTCGTTCAGGTATTCCCAGTGGAACAGGAGCAGGGTCTCGTCGGTGTTGCGGTCGCGGCCCCGGTACACCCCGCGGACAGTGACCGGCCAGTCGCCCGGGAAGACGGTGCCCTTCAGCGGGACGGTGTCGCCCACCTTCCAACCGAAGCGCTCGGAGAGCTTGCGCCCCACGATGGCGCCCCTGCGGTCGCGGAGGAACGCGGCGCGCTCCTCCTCGGACAGACGGTACTCGGGGTACAGTGCCAGGTAGCTCGCCGGCTCCATCGCCAGGTTCACGAAGAAGTTCTTGGGGTCCTGGTAGTAGCCGCCGAACCAGCTGCCGTAGGAGACGGAGGCGACGCCGTCGACCTGGCGGATGCGGTCGCGGTAATGGATGGGGAGCGGGAACAGCAGGGAGATGGCATTGCGCGTGACCAGGCGGTTGGCGGACGAAGCCGCCACGCCCGAGTACCAGGCGTCGACGACGGTCTGCAGGAGCACGAAGGCCAGGATCGCCACCGCCGTCCCCGCGACCGTCAGCACGGTGCGCAGCCGATGCCGGGCGGCGTTACGCAGAAGGATCTTCAGGAGCATCGCTCAGGACGCCCTTGTCGAGGTACTGCACCTTGCGCGCCCGGCGCCCGGCCCGCGGGTCGTGGGTGACCATCACGACGGTCTTCCCGAGCTCCGCGTTCAGGCGCGTGAGGAGGTCGAGGACCTCGCCCGCCGAGACCCGGTCCAGGTCTCCGGTCGGCTCGTCGGCGACCACGAGCAGGGGGTCGACCACGAGCGCGCGCGCGATGGCGACCCGCTGCTGCTGGCCGCCGGAGAGCTGGCGGGGGTAGTGGTCCGTGCGGTCGTCCAGCCCCACCAGGTGGAGCGCGAGCGCGGCGTGCTCGCGCCGCTCGCGGCGGGAGAGCGGGGCGAGCAGCAGGGGCAGTTCGACGTTCTCCAGCGCGCTCAGGACCGGAATCAGGTGGTAGAACTGGAACACGAAGCCGACGTGCTCGGCGCGCCAGCGGGCGAGCTCGCTCTCGCCAAGGCGAGTGATGTCGACCCCGCCCACGCGGAGGGTCCCGGCGTCAGGTTGGTCGAGCCCCGCCACCAGGTTGAGGAGCGTGCTCTTGCCCGACCCCGAGGGGCCCATGAGGGCCAGGAACTCGCCCGCGGGGATGTCCAGGTCGATTCCCGCGAGGACCGGCACCCGCTGCCCTCCCCGGCGGTAGGACTTGCTGACGCCGCGCAGCTCCACGAGGGGCGCGGTCACGGCGAGACGCCCGCCAGGGTCCTGCCCCGGCGCACCGCGGGACGCCGCTCGCGGCGCGCCGGCGGCCTCAAGGCGAGCCGTCCGCCGGGCGCACGCGCGCGCCATCGGCAAGCGCGGGCGGCGCCAGCACGACCGCGTCGCCCACCGCGAGGCCCGCGTCAACCTCCCGCAGGTCCCCGAGCGCCCGCCCGAGCCGGACCGGCGTGGAGACGGCACGGCCCTCGCGCACGACGAAGACCCGGGCCTCGCCCTCCCCACCCTCCTCCCCCAGCACGGCCGACTGGGGCACCGCGGTCAACCGCTGGCGCTCGTCCTCGCGCACCTCGCGCTCGAGGAAGGAGACCTTGGCGCTCATCTCGGGCAACACCCGCAGGTCCCGCTCCACGAAGGCCGCCTTGACCAGCACGGTCGCCTTGCTGCGGTCCGCGGTGGGGACCACCGCGTGGACGCGGCAGCGCAGACGGGCGTCGGGGAGGGCGTCGAGCTGGACCTCACAAGGTTGGCCCACCGCGACCCGGCCGATGCTGGACTCCGCCACGTCGACCTCCACCTGGATGGAGGCGGGGTCCGCGATGGTCACCACGGAGGCCCGGGCGTTCGCCGACGCCCCGAGGGGGGTGACGATGTCGCCCACGTCGGCGTTCTTGGTGAGCACCACGCCGTCGAAGGGAGCGCGGATGGCGGAGTACTCGAGCTGCACCTCGGACTCGCGCAGCGCCGCCGCCTGGCTCGCGAGGCTCGCCCTGCGGGTCTGCACGGCGGCCTCGGCGACCTTGTAGCGGGCCTCGGCGACATCGAATTCGGAGCGCGACACGAACTTGCGCTCCAGGAGCTCGCGGGTTCGCTGGAACGCGAGGCTCGCTTCCTCGCGCTCGGCCTCGGCCTGGGCGAGGTCGGCCCGGGCCACGTCCACACCCGTGCGGGCGCGGTCCCGCGCGGCGGCGAGGTCGGCGTTCTCCAGCCTGGCCACCAACTGCCCCGCGCTCACCCGGCTGCCCTCCTCCACCGTCAGCTCCACGAGCCGGCTCGTGATCTTGGCGCCAAGGGCCGCCTTGCGCTGGGGCACCACGTAGCCGCTGGCGGTCAGCACGGTGAAGGTCTGGGTCGGCCACACGGCGCTCACCCGCGCCAGCCGGACCTCGACCGCCGGGCGCAGGAGCCCCGGGCCGTAGACGAAACCGGCGCCGGCAAGCGCAAGCGCCAGCGCCAGCGCCAGGAACAGGGCGAAGACCACACCCCGCCTTCGCCGCCGGCCCGCCCCTGGCAGGCGGCGGTCGATGCGCAGCCCCGTCAGGGGAGGTGGCGCGGCCGCTTCGCGGGGGGCGTTGCGGTGTCCATCCTCAGGGGGAGTTCCTGCCGGGCGCAGAAACCCTGCGCAGCGTGATCAGGGGGACCTCCCCCGGGCAGTGGAAACGCACCGGCACCCCCGACGCCCCCGCGCCCCGGCTCGTGTAGCCCAGCATGCCGTGGTACTCCCAGGGGCCGGCGGCGGTGAAGCGGGGGGCGTGGCTGTGGGTGAAGAGCGGCCCGACCCGCGGCAGGCAGATCTGCCCCCCGTGGGTGTGCCCGCAGAGATAGAGGCGCGCCCCGTGGCCGGCGGCCTCCCGGTAGACCTCCGGGGAGTGGGCGAGGAACAGGGTGAAGGCGTTCCCGGGCACCTTGCGAAACGCCAGCGGCAGGTCATGGCAGCGATAGTAGTGCGGGTCGTCGACCCCCACCAGCCAGAGCGCGTCGCCGGCACGCCGGAGCTCCCGCGCCTCGTTCACGAGCATCGTCACGCCGGCGGCCTCGAACTCGGGCAGCATCTCGATGCAGTCGTGGTTCCCCAGCACCCCGAAGACCCCGTCCCGGGCGCGCACGTGGCCGAGCAGCTGGCGCAGGTGGCGTAGCGCCGGCGCCATCGGCCCGTACATCTCCATGCGCACGTCCCCCCCCACCAGGCAGAGGTCGACCTCGCACCCCTCGACCTGCTCGATCAGGACCTCGGTGAGCGCTGGCAGGCCGTCCAGGTGCAGGTCGGTGAGCAGCAGGACGCGGTAGCCCTCGAACGCCCCCGGCAGGTCGGGAAACTCCAGGTCCACCGGGCGGACTCTCACGGCGAGGACGTTCGCGACCCCTCGCTCGTACCAGCCGAGCAGGCGAAAGGCCCGGGCCATGACGACCCGGTAGTAGACGTAGCTCTCGAAGTTGAGCCAGGTCTGCCACCGGGCGAGCGGGGCGTGGCAGGCACGCCACTCCCGCAGGCGGGTCGTCGCCCGGACGATGCGGGGGTAGCCGGCGCCGGGCGGACGGTACAGCACGTAGTGCCAGAAGGCGGACCCTGCGAAGGAGACGGGGACGAAGAGGGCGAGCGCGAGCAGGGCCTGCCAGGGAGCGAGCTCGAGCGAGGGGTAGAGGACAGCGAGGGGCAGCGCCCCCTCGAGGAACTGGTCGAGACCCGCGCGGGGCAGACCGCTGGAATACTTCAGACGGCGCTTGAGGTAACTGGTCGCCAGATCCCCGGCCATCGCGGCGAGGCCGGCGGCCGAGCCGGCGGCGGCGCCCACACCCAGCAGTGGGCCGGCCAGGGCACCCGCCGCGACACCGGCCACGACACCGCGGGCGGTCTTGTGGGGTCCGAGGAGCGGCTGCCCGTCCCACGCCGTGGCACCCCCGTCGAGGGGCCGCCCGAAACGCTGCCCCAGCACCAAACGGGCCAGGAACGGCGTGAAGTTGACCCAGAGGAGGAACAGCACCACAGCGACGACGCCCACGGAGAGGCCTCCACGAAACGCGCTCAGGGAAAGACTAGCATCGGGGTGGCACACGGACGCGCCGAGGCAGACCGCAAGCGGCTGCGGGGCGGAACGCCTCTGCCGGGCACAAGTGTGACGGATTTCCCAGGTCTGTCGGGGCCATTGACAGGCGCCCCGGGGAGGTCGGTCAGGGCGCGTCTAACCGACTGATCGAAATGGATACACACACCCTGGCCCGGGGCTTGCACAAGGCTGCTCGGGCCCATCGAGTGGCCTGCGTCGAGCCGGCCTGACAGGCTGGCCCTGCCGCCCCGGGGAGCCCCTTCGAGGGGACCCCGACCGGCGGGCTCGGCAGACGCCCCCGGGGCAGGCGCCCCGGGGGCGCCCGGGTACCCGGGACAGGGCGGCCGACTGGCCGGGCGTCCCAAGCGGCCCGGCGGAGAACGAGACGGCGACGTCTCGCTCGGAAATCCGACCCCACAAGGCGTTACCATTCGGCATGAGCAGCTTGTTCGGTCAGGTCCTGAATCGCCGCCGGGAGCCCCGCAGTCCGGTGCGGGCACGCGTCTACATGACCCGGGGCGGCGACCGCATGCGCCGCTGCATCGCGCGGGACCTGAGCCGGGGCGGCGCCTTCATCGAGGTCGACCCCCTGGGCCTGCGGACGGGGGCGCCGATCCAGGTCGTTTTCGCCCTCGACCTGGGCGGGGTCACCAAGCTGCACCGGGTCTCCGGGATGGTCGCCCGGCTCTCCTGGGACGGCGTCGGAGTGAAGTTCTAGCTTCAGGTCTGGCGCAGGCCCTCCGAGGGCTCGATGCGCGCCGCTCGCCAGCCGGCCAGCGCCGCCGCCGAGACCGCCGCGACCAGGGTGAGCACCAGCGCCGCGGCGTAGTGCTCCGGCAGCAGCCGGCAGACCGCCTCGCCGGCCTCGACCCGGTGGGACAGCATGCGGTTGATGCTCTCCTCCACCCCGCGGTAGACCCCGCTCGCCAGCGCCCACCCGAGCACCGCCGTGAACAGCGACTGGAGCACGGGGAACCAGACGATGTCCGAGGTCCGGAAGCCCACCAGGCGCAGCACGCTCAGCTCCCGGCGCTTGCGTTCCACGTTGGCCCACAGGCTCGCGCCGAGCGAGAGGGCGAAACCGACCAGGCCGACCGCGGCGATGAGCCAGAAGACCGCCGTCAGGTTGCGGTCCATGGACTGCACGAGCTCGATGTCCTCGGCCCGGGTCCTGACCTCCACGCCCTGCGCCGCGAGCGCGTCGCGCAGCCCTGCCACCCCGTAGACGTCGCGCGCGTAGAGCCGGAAGCCCGGGAAGCTGCGGGGCCCCTCGTCGGGGGCGTCCCCCTCCCAGCCGAGCGCCTCCACGGAGCGGCCGTCGCGGAAGTCCTCGATGGCCACCATCAGCTCGATCGGTACGAAACCCCCGTCGCGGGGGAAGGCGGCCGGGCGCGCGACGGCGGTGACGGTGAGGGGCAGGTGCACCCGCTCGGTCTTGCCCTGGAAGGTGCGGGCCAGGCTGCCGTCGAGCCGTTCCCCGGCCGCCACGCCGAGCTTGCGGGCGGCGGAGTCCGAGAGCACGACCTGGCCGAGCCCCTCGGGCAGGCGGGTCTCCGCGCCGAGGAGCGGATCGCCGGGGCCTGTGGGGACCAGCTCCACCACCAGGATCCGCCCCCCCTTCTCCGCCTGCATGTCGATGCTCGCGGCGATGCTGCGGGTGCGCGGGACGAGGAAGGCCACCTCCCGCCGCCCCCGCAGGTCCTGGAACCACTCCGGTGCATAGCGCCCGCTGCCGACGCCCTGGACCTCCCGGTTGCGCGGGTCGCCGACCAGCCGGTCGACCATGCTCCCCACGATCCCCGCCTTCAGCCCGTAAAGCACCATCATCGGCGCCAGCACCGCGGCGAGCGCCAGCACGAAGTTTCCGGACATGACCCACTCGTGGCCGTAGTCCTTCAGGGCGAGCCACAGGACATCGCGCAGGCGCTTCACGCTCACCCCGTCACGACGGTCTCGGTGACCGAGCCGCCCTCCTTTTGCCGGGTGCGGTGCGAGAGCCGCCGCAGGCCCAGCTTGTCCACGTGGTTCCAATCGTGGCTCGCGACGATGACCGTGATGTGCATCTCCTCCACGAGCTCCATGAACAGCGCCATGATCTTGCGCGCCGCGATCGGGTCGAGCGGCGCCGTGGGCTCGTCGGCGATCACGATCGAGGGCCGGTGGGCCAGCGCCCGCGCGATCGCCACCCGCTGGCGCTCCCCGACCGAGAGCTTGGCCGGGAGCTTGTCCAGGTGGCGGCGGATACCGAGCGCCTCGGCGATGGACTCGACGGTGTCGTCTTCCGGCAGCCCCAGCAACCGGCGCGAGAGCCCGATGTTCTCGCGCACCGAGAGATAGGACAGCAGGCCGCCCGTCTGCATCACGTAGCCCATGCGGTGCTTGCGCAGGTCCCCGAGCTCGTTCAGCTGGCGCCTGCGCCAGATCTCGGCGATGTCGATCGGCGGCGCGCCCGGCTCCGGGCGGAAGCGGAAGGCACCGATGTCGGTGGGGCGCAGGATCATCGCCAGCAGGTCGAGGAGCGTGCTCTTGCCGCAGCCGCTCTGCCCGATGAGCGCGATCTTCTCGCCGAGCGCGATCTGCAGGCTCGGCACCACCAGCCGGAAGGCCGTCCCCGCCGACTCGCGGGTCTTCACGACCTCGCGCAGGTGATAGATGAGCACCCGATCCTGGGGGCGGGTCGGGGCGGGCTGGGCTCTGGCGGCCACGGCCCTAGGGCAACATCTCGAGGGGCACGGGGAAGACCGAGTCGCCGGTCACCGGACCGCCGCCGAGCGAGATCCACAGGTCGGTGTGGTCGTGCAGGGCCTGGTAGTACGCGATCTTGTTTTCGAGGCGGTGCAGGAATTCCAGCTGGCGTTTCGCCGGCCAGTCCTCCCAGCCCTCGAGCGAGAGGTCCATGACCTCGCCGGTGTAGGGCAGGTCCTCGATGTACTCCCGCATGTAGCCGAGGTCCGCCAGGTTGTCCGCGCCCGCCGCCTGGGTCGAGCCCCCCACCCGCGCCGGATCGCGGCTCAGGGTCGCGGCGAGGCTCTGCAGGTCGTCGATGAAGCCCCGGGGCGAGAGCAGCCCCTCCTCCGCCCGCTCGAGCACCTGCTTCAGGACCTGGTGCAGGTCCGAGAGCTGGTCGCGCGTCAACAGCACGCGCACGTCCAGGGTCGCCCGGTCGGGGTTGCGGAAGTCCCGATCGAGGAGCCACGCGTTGAATACGGTGGGCACCTGGCCTCCCTTGTCGCGCTGCAAATAGCGCATGCGCAGGGCGTAGCCGAGCTTCTCCACCTTTTCCTGCAGGGCCGCGAGCTGCGGGTCCGCAGGCGCCGCGGCCGGCGCGGCCGGGGCTGCCTGAGGGGGCGCGGGTGCCTGGGCAGGCTGGGGAGCGGCGGGGGCCGGCGCCGGGGGCGGCTGGACCGGCGCCGGGGCGGCCGCCTGCGCGGGGGCGTGCGGCTCCGGCACCTGCTCCGCGGCGGCGACCTGATGGCTGATCTGGGTGGTCAGGGTCTCGAGGACGCGCCCGTAGTCCACGACGTCGCCCGTCTTCACACCGTAGTAGAAGTCGCCGATGCCGGGGTAATCGGACAGTCGCCGGTACTGCGCGGCGGCGCTCGTGTGGTCCTTCAGCTTCTCGCCCTCGGGCGTGAGAAGGTGCAGGACCCAGAGCGACACCCCCTTGTCCAGGGCGAGCTGGCGCAGGGCGTCTGTGTCGAGGTGGGTCGAGCCGAGCGGGTCCCGGCCCGGGCGGGGTCCGGCGTCCGTGATGAGGACGACGTAGCGGCCCTGGAACCCCTCCCACTTCATCTCGTCGAGCGCCCGCTTGATCCCCGCGAAGGAGTCCTCGCGGAAGGCGCGGGTCGACACGCTGGAGGGCCTCAGGCTGTCCACGTGGGCGAAGAAGCTCTCGGCGGTCGTCCCCTGGTCCAGGTTGACGAAAGTCCTGGAGAGGTATTCCACGCCTGGCACGGCAGCCGGGTCGTCGCGGTAGGCGACCAGCCCGAGGCTGACCCGCTCGGTGAGGCCGGCCGACTTCAGTGCGTCGTAGACCTTGCGCACGACCTCCCGGGTGCGGTCGATGTACGGCCCCATGGAGAGGGTGGCGTCGATGACGAAGACGAGCCCCGCGCGGTACGCGTTCGCCTTCGGCGCCGGGGCGGCCGGCGGCGGGGCGGCCGGCAGCGGGGGCACTGCGGACGCCGGGGCGGGCACCGCGGCGGCACCCGGGACCTGCGACGCCGGGGCGCTCGAAGCCGAACGAGAGGCCAAAGCCGGAGCCGGAGCCGGCGCCTTTGCGGCAGGCTCCGGTGCGGCGGCCACCCGGGTCTCGGCCCTCGGGGTCTCCCGCAGCGGGACCGTGGTGACCTGCAGCATCAGGGCCTTCTCGCCGCCGAGGAAGACCTCCGCGTGCTCCTGGATGGGCACCAGGTAGAAGTCCTCACGCAGGTCCAGGTGCCCCCGGGGCTGGATGCCGATGACCGGCGACTCCTGGGCGATGTCCCCGCTGTCCGCCTGGCGGTAGAGGCGCTCGTAGGCTCCGAGGTCGAGCCCCGAGACCAGCGACTTGAGCGAGTCCCGGTCCCGGAACAGGAGCACCCGATCGTGGCCGACCGGGTCGCGGAACGCGACCGTGAGCGCCTGCTTCCAGTCGATGAGGTCGCTCGCCGGGATCCAGCCCCGGACCTTGCCGTGGCTGTCGCTGCCGACCTCCACCCAATCGCCCCCGTTCACCTGCCGGCGGGCATAGACGTAGAAGGCGCTGAAGGGCACCACCTCGCGGACCGCGGACGCGGCGTCCGGGTTGGCGTGCAGGCCCGCTCCGGGACGGGCGAGCGCGCGCTGGTAGAGCGTCTGCTTGCCGACCATGAGCAGCGGCTTGCGCGGCGCCGGCGCGGCGGGCGCGCTGGCCGATATCGCCAGCAGGAGGCCGAGGACAGGGATCAGGAATGCACGCGCGCTTGCCATGGGTCTCCGCTCTCCGCGAGCTACCGCCACTGCATCATCAGGCGGCGGGAGTCCTCGTCGCCCCGGGCCGCAGCCTGCTCGACCCGGCCCCGCAGGTCGGCCAGTTCCCGTTTGGCACCGGCGTCGCCAGCCCGGGCCGCCAGGTGATACCACTTGTGGGCCTGCCCCACGTCAGGCGCCTCGAGGATGCTGCTCTGCCGGGAAAAGGTCTTGGGGTCGTACATGCGCGCCAGCGCCAGGGCCGCCTGGGGGTGACCCTGGCGCGCCGCATAGAAGTGCAGCAGGTAGGCGTCCGCGAGCATGCCCACGGCCTGGAAACGCTCCGCGCGCTCGAATACCTGCTCCGGGTCGACCCTCCCTTCCCCACGCAGCTCCTCGATGATGGCGCGGGCGAGGTCGCCCCTGGCATTCTCCCCCTCCGCCGGCTCTCCCCGGGAGACGTCCCCCGCGACGACCGCCGGTTCCGTCTCCGGCGCGGCCACGGTCCGGGAGTTGGCCGAAGGCACACCCGCACCGGGCGGCGCCGAAGGGGAAAGGAAGTACCAGCCGAGCAGGGCCGCGGCCGCCAGGGCGGCGAGGACCCACAGTTCCCCCTTGCCCGCCTGACCGCAGCCCGCAGCCCGTCTCCGGCCGGATGACCGCCCGCGGTCGCTCATTCCCTCTACCCCCAATCGGCAGCTGCCCGCGAGGCGCCGCGGAAAGCGCCAAGGCACACGGGCCCGAGGGCGGCGATTGTACTACGGACGGCCGCACAGCACCGCAGGACAGCCTGGGACGCCGCGCCTCACCCAAAGACAACAACCTCGGTTTATCAGTGAGATAAAGCGCATTGTTGCAAAGTATTGTCGTACTGCTACTCTAACGTGGCGGATACCAATAACATCATCCCGGCCAGGCGGCATCGAACCGCTCGGCCCGCGGATCTGACCCCTGGGGGAGGGGCGGTCATGACCACGTTCGCTGCCGTCGTCCTCGTCTGGACCGCCGCAATCTCCGCCGTGCTGGCGTTGCTCGCGGCGGCCCACCGCCTGAGCAACAGCGACGCCACCGAGGAGTCGCCCGACGCCGGCCAGGTGAACGACAGCCCCGGCCTCTCCTGACCCGACCTCCGTGACACACCCCCAGGGCGGGACACGGACGTCCCGCCCGCTCTAGCCGTCGCGGCCCCCAGCCGCTATCTTGCAGGGGACTGGCGGCCCGAGCCGCCCCTCTGCCGCAGGAGTCGCCGCGCATGCACCGGGTCCTCGCATCGCTCCTGTTGCTCGTCTCGGCCCCGGCCATCGCCGACAACCCCTGGGGCCGCGTCCGCGACGTCCACCCCGGGATCCCCGAAGTCATCGGCGGCTACGCGGCCGGCTGTCTCGCCGGCGCTGCGAGCGTGCCCGAGGTCGGCGAGGGGTACCAGCTCATGCGCCCGAGCCGCAACCGTCACTTCGGCCATCCCCGCCTGGCCCACTTCGTGGAGCGGATGGGGGCGGAGGCGAGCCGGCGCGGGTGGGGCCGGGTGCTGGTGGGCGACCTGGCCCAGGCGCGCGGCGGCCCCATGGAGTACGGTCACCGCAGCCACCAGAGCGGGCTCGACGTGGACTTCTGGTTCCGCCTGCTCCCGCCGGGCTCGCCGCCGCTGTCCCGGGAACAGGCGGACGAGGCCCCGATGGTCTCCGTGGTCGACGAGCCGGCCGGCTCCGTCGACCCGCAGCGCTGGTCGCCGCGCTACGGGGAGCTCCTGCGGCTGGCCGCGGAGCGCCCCGAGGTGGAGCGCATCTTCGTTCACCCCATGGTGAAGCGGACCCTGTGCCAGAACGCCCGGAGTGAGCGGGAATGGCTCAGAAAGGTCCGTCCGTACTGGGGCCACGACGCGCACTTCCACGTGCGGCTGGCCTGCCCCGGGGACAGCCCCCGCTGCGTGGCGCAGGACCCGGTGCCCGAGGGGGACGGCTGCGACGAGGGTCTCGAGCGATGGGTGGAGGAGATCCGCACGGCGGCCCTGAACCCGACGCCGCGGCGGCCCTCCCCGCCCCGGGCGGCCGCGGCGATGCCTGCGGCCTGCGACGCGGTGCTCGCCGGGAGACCTGCCCCGAGCCTCGGTGTCGCGGAGCCGCGGCTCCGCCCCAGGGGTCGGTGACGCCAGGGGTAGATGACGACTAGGGGTAGATGACGACCGGGGTCCCGGGCGGCACGATCGCGGAGAGTCGAAGCACGTCCTCGTTGTTCGTGAGGGCGATGCAGCCGTCGGTCCAGTCGTAGCGCCGGGGTGGGTCCTCCCGGTCCCCGTGGATCCCCACGAAGCCGCCGAGGACCGTGTCCGACGGCGGGCAGCGCCCCGTCTCGAGCGCCGCCACGATGCGGCCGTACTCCCCGGGGGAGAGCCGGTGGTCGGCGAGGGCGCGGTGGGCGTCCTCGCTGTTGGGATAGCTCAGCCCCAGAAAGGACCGGTACTGGCTCGGCTTGACGTTGCAAACGCGGTAGACGCCCTCGGGCGTGCGCTTGTCGCCCTGCTGGACCTTGTGCCCCACGGGGTTGCGGCCCAGACGAACGGGGAAGCTCTCCGCGGGGACGCCGTGGTGCAGCAGCACGAGCTCGCGCCGCTCCTTGTACACCGCGAGGGCGAGGGGCGCGTCACGAACGCCGGTGGGGTCGCCGTACGCCTCGTCCCGGGCGTGCGACAGATGGAGCCCGCAGCCCGATAGCCCGCCGATCAGCGGCAAAACCACCAGCACACTCAGGACCCGCCAGGGCATCCGCCTCTCGCTCCTCAGGCCAACCGACCATTAGCTTAGCTGACTTATCAGCCGGTTACAATGCATTCCTCAGCAAAGGGGAAGACGCCGGGCCCGCCTGGCCGGAGAGGAGCCCCGCCTACATCGCTGGCCCCGGGGGGCCCTCGCCGCGCGCCGAGCGCACCGGACCGAAGAGATGGTCGTGCCGCTCGCGCAGGGCCTCGGCGAGCTGGTGGACGGCCATCGCGTAGTGGGTGCTGTGGTTGTAGCGGGTGATGACGTAGAAGTTCGGCAGGCCGAGCCAGTACTCGTACCCGCCGGCCGCGTCGAGCCGCAGCAGGCTGGCCTCCTCCACCCCCGCGAGCGGGCTGGCCGGGGTCACGCCCTGAACCGAAAGCTCGCCCAGGGCGTAGCGGGTCGTGTAGTCGGCCTTCAGTTGCGCCGCCTGGGGCCGGCGCGCCAGAGCCGGGACCGCGACGGCCTCCCCCATGCGCCAGCCGTGCTCCCGGAAGTAGTGGGCGACGCTGCCGATCGCGTCGGCCGACCCCCAGAGGTCACGCCGGCCGTCGCCGTCGAAGTCCACCGCGAAGCGGTGGAAGCTCGAGGGCATGAACTGCCCCAGGCCCATCGCCCCCGCGTAGGAGCCGACCGGCGCGAAGGGGTCGAGCCCCTCGTTGCGGGTCATCACCAGATAGGACTCGAGCTCCCCGGTGAAGAACTCCGAACGCCGGGGAAAATCGAAGGCCAGGGTCGCCAGCGCGTCGATCACCCGGTGCCGGCCCATGTTGCTGCCGTAGCGGGTCTCCACGCCGATGATGGCGACGACGTACTCCGGGGCGACCCCGTAGCGCAGCCGCGCGAGCTCCAGCGTGCCCTCGTGCTCCCGCCAGAACTGCACGCCGGCCCCGATGCGGTCCTCGTTGAGGAACTTCCCCCGGTAGCGCGTCCAGCTGCCCGTGGGCCTGCCGGTCGGCTGCGGCGAGGGGCGGTTGACGAAATCGAGGATCCACTGCTGACGCTCGACCCGGGAGAGGACCCGGTTCAACTCATCCCGCTGGAACCCCTCCTGACGGACCAGCCGGTCGACCATCGCCCGAGCGGCCGGGTCGTCGGCGTAGTCCCCGGCAAGGGCCTCGCCCCTCTTCGACGAGTGGGCGCGCGAGTCCAGCGAGGCGTCGCCGGGTCGGGAGGGACTCCCGCTGCAGCCGGCGAGGGCCAGAGCGAGAAGCAGGGATGAGGCGAGCGGGAAGCGGGGCATGGGCGCGCGGGCAATCTCTGGCGTGAAGCGGGTCCGGACAAGGATAACAGAGGAGCCGTGCCGCCTCCCCCACGGGACACGGGGGCCTCGGTGCGGCCTCATCAGTTATAATCTCGATCACTATTCATCCAAGAGGAACAACAATTGGCGAAAAAACAATGGGTTGAAAAGCACCGTTCGCCCCGGGCCGCCGCCGCGGGTGACCGGACCAGGCAGCATCGGGGACCATCTGCCCGCCACGTGGCGGCCCGCTCGGTCCTCGCCGTTGGCCTGCTGACGCTCGTCTCGATGCCGCTCACCCCCGGAGCGCTGGCGGCTGAGGCAACCGAGTCACGAACCCCGAAGGCCGAGGCGGCCCGGAAGGCCACTACGGTCCAGAAGGGCGTGGCCACGTACTACGCGAAGAGGTTCCACGGCCGCCTGACGGCAAGCGGCGAGCGGCTCGACCAGGGCTCGTTGACCGCAGCCCACCCCACCCTGCCCTTCGGCACGGTCGTGCGGGTGACCAATCTGCGCAACAGCCGCTCCACGGAGGTGCGGGTGGTGGACCGGGGCCCGGCGAAGGGTCCCCAGCGCAAGGGGGTGATCATCGATCTCACCCAGGCCGCCGCCCGCGAGCTGGGTTTCCGGGAGCAAGGCAAGGCCCCGGTACACCTGCAGGTCCTGGGCCGGGGCTCGCGCGACGGGGAGCCGCTGGCGCCCTGGATCGACAGCCCCGCCTGAGCGGATGGGTGTGGTGGAAGCCCCCGCGAGGGGGCTTCCACTGCGCCGGTCAGGCCGCGGCGGCCAGACCGGTCGAAGCCGGTGGCCGGCGTTCAGCTGACCTGCTGGATGCCGTCGAGGAACCAGGTCGGTTGGCGGCTCGTCGCGGGGCGGATGAAGTGCCAGACCTCCCGCACGTGCTGGCCCCGCTGCTCCGGGGCGTTCCCCTCGTCCACCTCCCGCAGGAACGCCTCGAACATCACGGATGCCTCCATCTCGTTGCCCACCTGGCGCGCCTCCATGAGGTGCGCCTCGAGGCTCAGCACCTCGGTGCGGTTCTCGCCGTGGCGGATGCCCAGCTGGTCCTGCAGCTCCGCGAACACGTCGTCCGTGGTGAGCCCGCGAAGCTCGCTGAGGTCTCCCCGGTCCCAGGCCTCCTGCAACATGTGGTAGGCGCGCTTCGCCCCGTTCAGGAAGGCCACGGTGTCGAAGCCCTCGGGGACCGCGACGGGCCCTTCCTGGGGAACGTCGGCCGCAGCACGCCAGCCTCCCGAGCGCAGCCCCTCGGCCCCGGACTGGCGCCGCACGACCGGCTCGTCGGCTCCCGTGCCCGCCGGGGTCAGTCGGCCGAAGTCCCCCCCCGACGGGGCGGCAGCGGCCGCTCGGCGCCGGAAGTGGGCGAAGAGGAAGTACGCGAGCGCCGCCAGCCCCACGAACACCGCGATGTCGAAGAGGTTCAGGTTCTCGAACGCCCCCCCGAAGAACAGGGCGCCGAGCAGACCGCCGAGGGCAAGCCCCCCCAGCATCCCCATCAGCCCGCCCCGGTTCGAGAGGGCCTGGCGCTGGGTGGCGTTCTGGGCCACGGCCCGGCTGGTGGCCGCACTCGCCGCCGGGCTCGCCGCGGAGGGCGGAGTCGAGCGCTGGTAGGGCTGACTGTAGCCGGGACGGCTGCCGAAGGACTTTCCGCCCCCCAACCGCTTCGCCTCCGCGTCCTGGACGGCGCCGAGGGTCATCACCACCGCGACGAGCGCGGTGAGCACACCTGCGAACAATCTGGACATCGATCTCCTCTCCACTTTCCCCTCCGGGCGAGCCTCCCTTCCGGGTGACGCGGCGCCGGTTGGACTACATGTGCAAACCACCGTTGACGTTGATGACCGCACCGGTGATGTAACTGCCGTACTCCGAGAGCAGGAAGTACACAGCGTGCGCGACGTCCAGGGGCTCGCCGAGCTTCTTCATGGGGACGGCGCGCAGCAGCTCCTGGCGGGTCTTCTCGTCCAGCGCGTCGGTCATGCGCGTGCGGATGAAGCCCGGGGCCACCGCGTTCACCCGGACCCCCCGCTCCCCGTACTCCTTGGCCACGCTCTTGGTGAGGCCGATGAGCCCGGCCTTGCTCGCTGCGTAGTTGGCCTGGCCGGCGTTGCCCATCACCCCCACGACGGAGGAGATGTTCACGATCGAGCCGCCGGTCTTCATCAGGTGACGCACCACCGCCCGCGTGCAAAGGAAGGCGCTCTTCAGGTTCACCTGCAGCACCCGGTCCCAGTCCTCCTCCTTCATCCGCAGCAGCAGGCGGTCGATCGTGATCCCGGCGTTGTTGACCAGGTTGTGGACCCCGCCGAAGTCCTGGACGACCCGCTCCACCGCCTCCGTCACGGCCTGCTGGCTCGTGACGTCCACGGGGTAGAAGGAGGCCCGGCGCCCCATCGCCTGCACCGCAGCGACCGCCTCGCTGCCGTCGGTGATGTCGAAGATGGCGATGTCGCCGCCCCTGGAAGCCAGGAATTCGGCGATGCTGCGCCCGATCCCCTGGGCACCCCCCGTTACGATGGTCACCGTGTCCTTCATGCGCCCCCCTGTAAGCCGCGCTCGACGATCGCGCCGACACGCCGTTCGTGTTGCCGCCATCCTAACGCCCCGGACGCCCCGGATCACGCGGGACGCTTTCCACAGGATCGACACCGGGCCGGGCCGGGCCGGGCCGGCGCCGAGCGCGGCACTCTCTGCGCGGCGGGCACAGCCCCCGGGACGAGGACCCCGGGGGTGACATGACGTCGCGGCGTGCGGTATACGTCTCCTCATGAACGGGAAACCGACTACCGGAGCCCTGGAGAACACACCCGCCGCCGTGGCCGACGCGCTCCGGGCCACCACCCTGTTCTCGGCGTTCCCGGAGGCGGACATCGAGGTGGTCACGCGCTTCTCGCAGGTGAGGGTGCTCGAGCCGGAGGAGATCCTCTTCCGCGAGGGCGAGGCCTGCAGCGCCGTCTACTGCCTCCTCAGCGGGCTCGTGAAGCTCTACGTCCTGGGTCCCAACGAGCACGAGAAGGCCATCGAGTTCGTGGAACCGGGCCGGACCTTCGCCGAGGCGGCGATGTTCTCGGGCCAGGGTTACCCGGTGAACGCCATGGCACTGGAAGACACGCGCGCCGTGGCCATCGATGCCTTTTCCCTCACGCGCCTCCTCCTCCAGCGCCCCGACCTCGCCTGGCGGATGCTGGCCGTGATGAGCCGCCGCCTGCACTTCCTGGTGGAGCAGATCCGCAGCGTGTCCCTGCGCAACGCCGAGCAACGGGTCGCGGGCTACCTGCTGGAGAATTACGACCCGGAGGACGCCACGAAGCCGGTCGCCCGCATCCCCGCGCGGCGCTCCGAGCTCGCTTCGATCCTGGGCCTCACGACCGAGACCCTCTGCCGCGTGGTGGCGAGCTTCCGGCGCCACGGCTGGATTGCCACCGTGGACCACGACATCGTCGTCGAGGAAGCCCACTCGCTGAAGGGACTCCTCAGCAAGCCCCGGCGCTGACCGCACGCGCGTCGCGCCTCCAGGCGCAGGCGGTGTGTCGCTCGGGCGGAAGCGGCGCTGCTCAGGCGGGCGCGGTGCAGACCCCTTCCCCGTAGAACATCTTCAGCTCCTCGGGCGGCAGCGCGGCCCGCGCCTGGTCGCGCAGATTGTTCACGCCGATGAAGAACTGCCGCATCATCGCGACCAGCAGGTAACGGCCCCTGGTGCTGAGCGTGAGGCGCTCGGCGTCGTCCACCTCGAACGCGCGGTTCAGCCGCATGAACGCCATCTCGAGCGGCAGGCCGCGCTCGAGGCTCACCCCGAAGTCCCGCTGGAAGGCCGCCTTGTCGAGAGAGGTCTTGAACAGCGACATCAGGAAACGGTAGCGCATCCGCTCCCCGCGGCCGAACGCCCGCCACGCGGTGACGCCGGAGGCGCCCGACCCGATGCGCCGCCCGTACTCGCCGAGCGAGAACGTGTTGACGTAGAGCCCGCCGTCGAGGAACGAGAACGATCCGGACCCGATGCCCACGTAGTCCTCGTAGTCGACGATGTACTCGTCGATCATCCCGCCACCGACGCGGGAGAAGGTCCACGCGCTCGCCGGCTCGAACGTTCCCGCGAGCATCTCGGCGATGATGCGGTAGTACCTGTGCTCACGCCCGTAGGACACGCGCCCCACGGACCGCCGGAGCGCCTCCTCCACGACCGGAGAGGCCATCAGCGGGTAGAACGTCGCCTGCTGGGCCCCGCTCGCCAGCACGAGCTCCACGTCCCTCCTCAACATTCGCTCCGTCTGCGAAGGGAAGTTGAAGATCATGTCGACGTTGAGCGATTGGAACCGCCCCTGGACGGACTGCAGGCGCTCGAAGATGTCCTCGCCGGAACCGTACTTGTCGTGCCGGTCCATCTGCTTCAGGAGCGTGTTGTCGAATGACTGCACGCCGACGCTGAAGCGGTCGACCCGCTCCACGAGGGGATCGACGATGCTCGGGGTCAGGTGATCGGGATTCGTCTCGGTAGAGACGTTGCGGATCCGGAACAACTTCTTCGCCAGGTCGATGGTCTCGCACAGCTCGTCCACCATCACGGTGGGCGTGCCGCCGCCGACGTACATCGCGGTGCAATCGAAGCCCTGGTCGGCGACGAGGCGCATCTCCTCCCGCAGCCGCTTGAAATAGGCGACGGTGCAGTTTTCCTGGAACAGAAAGCGGTTGAAGGAACAGTAGGGGCAGAGGCGCGTGCAGAAGGGGATGTGCACATAGAGCAGATACTCGCGCCCCTGCACCGGCGCCGGCAGCCGGGGCTCCTCGTAGGGCTGCAGCCTGAGGGAGCGGTCTCCGGCCCGGCGAAGCACTGCACTGAGCAGGCGTTCCGAGAGCACGTTACACCTGCCGGGCCGCAGGCGGCCTCAGGCCGCCTGGGCCGGAATCCCCTGGCCGACGCGCGCGATTCGGTTGCGCTCGTCCACGTAGACGAGGCGGGGCTTGAAGCCGGTCAGCTCGGACTCGTCCACGCCCGCGTAGGCGCAGATGATGACCACATCGCCCGCGGACGCCTTGTGCGCCGCGGCACCGTTCACCGAGATGATCCCCGAGCCGTTCTCGGCGCGGATCACGTAGGTGGTGAAGCGCTCGCCGTTCGTGACGTTGTAGATCTCGACGTGCTCGTAGTCGCGGATGCCAGCCGTGTCGAGCAGCGTTCCGTCGATGGCGCACGACCCCTCGTACTCGAGCTCCGCGTGGGTCACTCGCGCGCGGTGCAGCTTGGCCTTGAGCAGGGTCAGCGTCATCGACGGGCGGCCTTACAGTTGACTATGGCAATAAGGTATCGCGATGTCGGGGCGGTTTTCAACCGAGGACCGGCGCGGCGCCGCGCACGACACGCGCGTTGTCGATGAGCCGCGCCCGCCCGAGCCAGGCCGCGGCGAGGACCACGAGGTCCCGGTCACCGGTCTCCGGGGGCTGCAGGTCCGCTGCCCGCCGCACGCTGAAGTAGTCCGGGCGGAACCCCGCGCGGGCGAGCTCCGCGAGCCCCGCGGCCTCGATCGGCGCCGGGTCGGCCCCGCCCGGGGCGAGCCGGGCCACCGCCGTCCTCAGGGCGCGACGCAGGGCAGGCGCGCGGGCCCGCTCCTCCGGGGTGAGGTAGCCGTTGCGCGAGCTCATGGCCAGGCCGTCCGCCTCGCGCACCGTGGGCACGCCCACCACCTCGACCGGCAGCCGCAGGTCCTCCACCAGCCGGCGGATCACCAGCAGCTGCTGGAAGTCCTTCTCGCCGAAGAGCGCCACGTCCGGCGCCACGGCGTTCAGCAGGATCGTCACCACGGTCGCCACGCCCGCGAAATGCCCGGGGCGGTGGACGCCGCAGAGCAGGTCGCTCAGCACGGGCACCTCGACGCGTGTGGTCTCCCCGAGGCCCCGCGGGTAGAGGTCCGCGACCCCGGGCGACCAGACCAGTGCCGCACCCGCCGCCTGGAGGAGACCGAGGTCCGCCTCCGGGGTCCGGGGATAGGCGTCCAGGTCCTCGCCCGCCCCGAACTGCAGCGGGTTGACGAAGATGCTCACGACGACGAAACGGGCGAGCTCGCGGGCCCGTTCCACGAGCGCCCGATGCCCCGCGTGGAGGTTACCCATCGTGGGCACGAAGGCGACCCGCTGCCCGGCCTGGCGGGCCTCGGCGACGGCCGCCCGGACCTCGGCGACGGTGCGGGCCGTGCGCGAGGGGGCGTTCACGCGAGCTCGTGCTCGGGCCCCGGGAAGGTCCCGGACTTCACCGCCTCGACGTAGGCGGCCAGGGCGCCCCGCACGTCCCGGCCCTCGGTGAGGAAGTTGCGGGCGAAGCGCGGGACACGCCCCGGGGTGATCCCGAGGGCGTCGTAGAGGACCAGCACCTGGCCGTCGCACGAGGGCCCCGCGCCGATGCCGATCACGGGGATCGCGAGGGTTCCGGACACCTCGCGCGCGAGGGCCGAGGGAACGCATTCGAGCACCAGCAGGTCGGCGCCGGCCTCCTGGAGCACCCGCGCGTCCTCGAGCATCGCCCGGGCGGCCTCGGGCAGCCGTCCCTGCACCCGGTAGCCCCCCAGCTTGTGGACGGACTGGGGCGTCAGCCCGATGTGGGCGCACACGGGGACGCCCTGCTCCGAGAGCCGCCGCACCGTGTCGGCCTGGGTCCTGCCGCCCTCGAGCTTCACTGCCTGGGCCCCGCCCCCCTGCATCAGCCGGGCGCTGTTGGCGAGCGCCTGCTCGGGCGTCGTGTAACTCATGAACGGCAGATCAGCGACCAGGAACGTCCGGGGCCGCGCGCGGGCGACGGCGGCAGTGTGGTAGACCATCTCGTCCATCGTCACCGGGACGGTGGTCTCGTGCCCGCCCACGAGCATGCCGAGGGAGTCGCCCACCAGGATCAGGTCGACCCCCGCTTCGTCGAGCAGCCGCCCGAAGCTCGCGTCGTAACCCGTCAGGCAGGCGATCCGCTCGCCCGCGGCCTTCATCCGGCGCAGGCGCTCGATGGTGACCGCTGGTCGCTCGTTGTTCATCGTTGAGAGCCTCCGGGCAGCGCCGGCTGCAGCGGGGCGTGCCCGCGGACGAGGTCGGCCACCACGCCCAGGCCGGGCACTCGAAGCCCCGGCGCCACCTCGAACAGGGGCCAGAGCACGAAGGGGCGTTCGCCGATACCCGGGTGGGGCACGGTGAGGGCGGGGTCGGAGGAGCACCAGTCCCCGTAGACCAGGAGGTCCAGGTCCAGGGTCCGGGGGCCCCAGCGCTCGGCGCCCCTCACCCGCCCGTGCCGGGCCTCGATCGCCTGGAGCTCCCGCAGGAGGACACGGGGCTCGAGCCCCGTGTCGAGCACGGCCACGGCGTTCACGTAGTCCGGCTGCCCCGCGGGGCCCATGGGTGGACTGCGGTACAGCGAGGACTGGGCCACCCGCTCGGTGTGCGGAAGCTCCCCGAGCTCGGCCAGCGCGGAGCGGACCTGCGCGACCGGGTCATCGAGATTCGAGCCGAGGCCCACGTAGGCGCGCACCGGCTCACGCGGCCGGGACGGCATCGGAGCCCTCCGCGGCGCCCTGGGGCCGGCGAGTTCGGCGCCGGCGGGGGCGTCGGCGCGCTCCCCCGGAGGCCGCCGGCTTCACCATCCGCTCCCGCTCACCAGGGTCGGCCTCCTGGTACGCCGTCCACCATTCGGCGAGCGACCGGACGTCCTCGCCCGCCGCCGCCCGCAGCACCAGGAAGTCGTAGCCGGCCCGGAACCGCGGCTGCTCGATGAGCCGGGCGGGGCGACGCCCGCTCGTCTGGGCGAGGCGCGGCTGCATCGCCCAGATATCCCGCGTCACCAGGGCGAACCGGCGGGGAAAGGCCACGGTCCGGGACTGCTCCCGGAGCACGTCGTCGGCCGCCAGCTCGAGCGCCCGGGGAGCCGGCTCGCCCGCCTCGAGGTAGCCCCCCTCGGCCCGGCGCACCGGCTCCCAGAGCAGTGCCGCGAACAGGAACGCGGGCGTCACGGGCTTGCCGGCCGTGACCCGCGCGTCGGTGCTCTCCAGCGCCCGGACGATGAGCATCCGGGGGAACCCCCCCTCCTCCTGCGCCAGGCACTGGGCCACGGCCGGGAACAGGTGGTCGAACAGCCCGTAGTGACGCAGCAGCTCGAAGGACTGAACGCCGAACCCGCCCTGGAAGAGCTTCAGGACCTCCTCGTACAGCCGGCCCGGCGGGATCTCGGCGAGCAGTTCGGCCATGCGCGGCATGCAGGCTTCGACCTCGGCGTCGATCCGGAAGCCGAGCTTGGCCGCGAACCGCACCGCCCGGAGCATGCGCACCGGGTCCTCGCGCAGGCGCACCTCCGGGTCCCCGATGAGCCGGATCACCCCGGCACGCAGATCCTCGAGGCCGGAGCTGAAGTCCACCAGGGAGAAGTCCCGGATGTTGTAGTAGAGGGAGTTGATGGTGAAGTCGCGGCGGAATGCGTCCTCTTCGAAGGTGCCGTAGACGTTGTCCCGGACGATCCGCCCGTCCACCGTCTCCCGGTCCCCAACGGTGTCGTCGGAGCTCTGGGCGCGGAACGTGGCGACCTCGACGATCTCCTGTCCGAAGTGCACGTGGGCGAGCACGAAGCGCCGGCCGATGAGGCGGCAGTTGCGGAAGAGCTGCCGCACCTGCTCCGGGCGGGCGTCGGTCACGACGTCGAAGTCCTTGGGCTCCCGGCCGAGGAGCAGGTCGCGCACCCCCCCTCCGACGAGGTAGCCCTCGAATCCGGACTCCTTCAGACGGTAGAGGACGCGCAGGGCGTTCTTGCTGATCTGGGCCCGGGAAACGGTGTGCTCCGGGCGGGGAATGACGTTTGGAGTGGGAATGGTCTGGGGTCCCTATTTTCGGTCCGGATAAAAAATCTCGGAGATTCAACACTTGAGGGAACGGCTCGGATGCGTATAATACCGCGGCCGACCGCTGGGCTACGAGTGGTGTAACCGGTCGGCACCACGCTCCCTTCGTCTAGTGGCCCAGGATACCGCCCTCTCACGGCGTAGACAGGGGTTCGAATCCCCTAGGGAGCGCCAAATAATGCGAATGCCGGGCGTGAGGTTCCAGCCCCAGAGGCCCGCAAGGGTCCGAGGAGAGAGAAAGGTGCCCACGACCCGGACGGTCGTTCCTGTCTGGAGGATAGAGGGATAGCGCTCTCCGCCGCAGCACGGGCGCTCGGCCGTCGTATGCCCGCCTGGGCGGTACGGCGGCCTGCGCGCCTCGTCGGACAGGTGCCGCCCGCCTCCCGGGCGCGCGCTGGATCGTCGCGCGCCCTGCGGCTGGCGTCCTTCTGGCTCACGCTCCTCCTCGGCCTCCCCGCCTCGGCGTTCGCCTCAGGCTCCCCCTCGGAGCAGGAAGCGGTCCGGGAGCGGGTCGAAGAGATCCGCCTGCTCGGCGAGACCCGCGCGGGCGACGAGAAGGTCACCTCGAAGGATTTCCTCCCCGAGTTCTACGAGCGGCGCGACTTCCTTCCCGCCTGGACCCGGCCGGAGCTGGCCCGGCAACTGCTCGGGGCCATCCGTTCCGCCGAGGACGACGGGCTTTCCCCCTCGAGTTACCACCTCCAGGCCATCGAGCGCCTGCAGGCGGCGACCTCGGGCGGCACCCGCGGCTCGGCCGAGGAGCGGGCCAATCTGGACCTGCTGCAGACCGAAGCCCTGATCCAGCTCGCCTACGACCTCCACTTCGGGAAGGTCGATCCCGACTGGAACACCTCGCGGGGCTTCGGGGAGATGAAGCCCCTGGACGCGCTCGCCGCAGCCCTGGAGTCGGGTGACATCGCCGGACTGCTCGCCGAGAGCCGGCCGCAGCACCCCTTCTACGGCCAGCTGCGCGATGCCCTCGCGCGCTTGCGCGCCATCGCCGCGAGCGGCGGCTGGCCCGCGATTCCCGGGGGGCCGACCCTCGAGAAGGGCGTGCGCGGCGACCGTGTGGTGCGCCTGCGCGAGCGGCTCCTGGCGACCGGGGACGGCCCGGAAGGCAAGCCGGCCCAGCCCAGCGTGTTCGACGAAGCGCTGGAGCAGGCCGTGCGGGACCTGCAGGTGCGCTATGGGCTTCCGGCGGACGGCGCGGTGGGCGGTGCGACGCTGGAGGCCCTCAACGTGCCGGTGGCCGCGCGGGTGGAGCAGGTCCGGGCCAACATGGAACGCGCCCGCTGGGTCCTGCACGAGGTGAAGGGCGACTACCTGGTGGTCGACATCGCCGGGTTCCAGGCGGAGTTCGTGCGCAACGGGCAGACCGTGTGGAGGTCCCGGGTGCAGGTGGGCACGCCCTACCGCAAGACCCCGACCTTCAAGTCCGACCTGACCTACCTGGTCTTCAACCCGACCTGGACCGTCCCCCCGACCATCCTCGACAAGGACATCCTCCCGGCCATGAAGCGCCACGGACGGGAGCTCGAGAAGCGCGGGCTGAAACTGTTGGACCGCAACGGGCAGGAGGTCGACCCGGCGGCGGTGGACTGGTCCCGGTACAAGGGGACCAACTTCCCCTATCTGCTGCGTCAGGACCCTGGACCCCGGAATGCGCTCGGGCGCATCAAGTTCATGCTGCCCAACCCCCACTCGGTGTACCTGCACGACACGCCGAAGAAGAGCCTCTTCGACAAGCCGGAGCGGGCCTTCAGCTCCGGCTGCATCCGGATCGAGAACCCCATCGAGCTGGCGGGGCTGCTGCTCGACGACGGCAACCGCTGGGGCCGGGACCGCATCCAGGCCGTGATCGACGCCAAGCACACCCGGACCGTGTTTCTTCCCCGCCCTGTCCCCGTGCTGTTACTCTACTGGACTGTGTCCGTGGACGCGGGGGGGCGGATCGGGTTCAAGAAGGACATCTACGAACGTGACCGGACCGTTCTGGAAGGGCTCGCCCAGAGCTCGAGGGCCAGAACGTGGCCGGCCGTATGAGGCGCCTCCAAACCTGTGGGGAGACGACCTCCATAAAAGCGGGAGCAGACCGCCCCGACGTTGGGCGTCCGTGACCCGAGGACCGGTGCAGCGCAGCCATTCCGGGCGCGGCGCCGGACGGAAGCACACTCGGGAGGAGAACAGGCATGCAGAGCGACGACACGCTGAGGGACATCCTTGCCGGCCGCAGACGATTCCTCAGGCTTCTCGCCCTCATGGGGCTCGGGATCGGTGCGGCAGGCGGGGTGTCCTCAGCCGCCGAAGCGGCAACTCGCATCAAGAAGAAAGTGGAAAAGGCGAGGGTCGTGAAGCTCCGCCGGGCAAGCCGGCCGACGCGCGCCCCCCAGACGCAGACCCGGCTCATCGACCGCTATGACACGCCCAGCTATGCCGAGGACCGGTTCGAGTTCGTCTCGCCAGACGAGAAGACCCTTTCGCTGATCGCCCCGACGACGGGCGAGAAGGCCCTGGGTATCCCCTTCTGGTCCGAGGGAAAGTACCAGCCCGACGCCATCCGGGAAGTCGCCCACATCATGCGCGACTGGCGCACCGGCGACACCTGCCCCGTGGACACTGCGCTTCTGGACCTGCTCTACGACCTCCAGCGCCGGCTCGGCACCACGGAGCCGTTCCAGGTCGTTTCCGGGTACCGCTCTCCGGAGACCAACGCCGCGCTCGCCCGGCAGAGCCGCCGCGTTGCCCGGCAGAGCCTGCACATGGAGGGCCGGGCCATGGACATCCGGCTCGGTCGGCGCGGCGCCGGCGAGATCCAGCGCGTTGCGCTCGCCCTCGGGCGCGGTGGCGTCGGGTACTACCCCCGCATGGGCTTCGTGCACGTGGACACCGGGCCAGTCCGTCAGTGGCGCGGCTAGTCTAGTCCCCTGCCGTCGCGCCACCTGTGAGCCGGGTCGCAGTTTTCGCTGCGCCCGGCTCTCGAGTCTTCACGCCAGCTCCCCGAACCAACCCCGCCGCACCGCCCACTTGGCGACCTCGAGCAACGGCACGACCGACAGCGCGAGCGCACCCACGATCATCCAGTCGAGAGCCGTGAGGGAGTAGGTCGAGAAGGGTTCCTGCAGGACCGGCAGGTAAACCACCAGGGCGAGGAGGCCCATCTCCCACGCCACCGCCAGGTTGAGCCAGCGGTTGGCGAGCGGGCGGCGCAGCACGGAGTGCCGGTCCGAGCGGAAGCTGTACGCCTTGAAGAACTGGATCAGCACGAGCGAGACGAAGGTCATCGTCATCGCCTCCTCGACGCCGCGCCCCGATTGCAAAGCCCAGGCGAAGAGCCCGATGTTGGCGAGCGTCGACCAGACACCGCCGGCCACCATCAGGGCGACGACCGGACGGGTGAACAGCCCCGCCTGGGGGTCACGGGGACGGCGCCGCATCAGGTCCTCGGCCGGGGGGTCCACGGCGAGGGCGAGCGCGGGGAGGCCGTCGGTGGCCAGGTTGACGTAGAGGACCTGCACGGCGGTGAGGGGAAGCGGCAGTCCCACCAGGACGGCGCCGGCCATGAGCCCCACCTCGCCGATGTTCGAGGACAGCAGGTACATCAGATACTTCTTGATGTTCTCGACGATCCCCCGCCCCTCTTCCACCGCCGCGACGATGGAGGCGAAGTTGTCGTCGGTCAGGGTCATCGCGGCGGCTTCCCGGCTCACGTCCGTGCCGGTCAGGCCCATGGCCACCCCGATGTCGGCGCGCTTGAGGGCCGGGGCATCGTTGACACCGTCGCCGGTCATCGCGACCCGGTGGCCCCGGGACTGCAGGGCGGTCACCACGCGCAGCTTGTGCGCCGGGGACACCCTCGCGTAGACGTCGATCCCCTCCACCTCACGGGCCAAGTCCTCGTCGCTCATGGCGTCGAGGTCGGCCCCCGAGACGACCCGGCCGCCCTGGAGAAGGCCCAGCTCCCGGGCGATGGCGCGGGCGGTGACCGGGTGATCTCCCGTGATCATGACCACCTTGATGCCAGCACGGCGGCAGGTCTCGATGGTGTCCCGCGCCTCGGCGCGCGGCGGGTCGCTCATCCCCACCAGGCCGAGGAAGGTCATGCCCGTTTCGGCGTCCGCACGGCCCGCCCCCTGCTTGCGGGCCACGGCAAGCACGCGGAGCGCCTCGTCCGCCATCTGCCGCGCGGCGGCCAGGACCCGCTCCCGCCCCGCGGCGTCCAGGGGGACCTCGCCCGAGGCCGTGAGGACACGGGAGCACTCCGCGAGCACCACCTCCGGGGCGCCCTTCGAATGGGCCACGACCCCCTCGGGGGTCTCACTGAGCACCGTCATCCGCTTGCGCTCGGAGGTGAAGGGGACCTCGTCGGCACGCGGGTTCTCCCGCTCCAGGGCGAGGTGGTCGAGGCGAGCCTTGACGGCGGCGACGATCAGCGCACCCTCCGTGGGGTCGCCGCGCACGTGCCAGCGGCCCTCGGCGGAGCGCGCGAGGCGGGCGTCGCAGGAAAGGGCCGCCGCCTGCAGCAGCGCCTGCAGCGGCGCGCTCGCGGTGGCGTCAATGGCGGAGGGGTCGGTCTCCCCTCCCCCGGCGCGCGGGCGGAATTCCCCCTCCGGCTCGTAGCCCGAGCCGGTCACCTGGAGGTCCAGATCGGCCACCAGGATCCGCCGCACCGTCATCTCGTCCCGGGTCAGGGTTCCGGTCTTGTCGGAGCAGATGACCGAGGTGCTGCCCAGGGTCTCGACTGCCGGCAGCCGGCGGACCAGCGCGTGCCGCTGGACCATCCGCCGCACCCCGAGGGCCAGGGAGATGGTGACGACCGCGGGGAGGGCCTCCGGGACGACGGCCACGGCGAGCGCCACGCCGAAGATGAACATCTCCACCAGGGGTTGGCCGCGCAGGAGGCCGAGCGCGACGACCAGGGCGACGACCACGAGGGCGGCCTTGGCAAGCGAGCGCCCGGCCCCGTCGAGTCCTTCCTGCAGGGGCGTGCGGCGCACCTCCACCCCCTCGATCATCCCCGCGATGTGGCCGACCTCCGTCGCGGGGCCGGTCGCGACCACCACGCCAGCGCCTCGCCCGTAGGTGACGGCCGTGCCGGCGAAGGCCATGTTCCGGCGGTCCCCGAGGGCGGCCTCCTCGGGAAGCGCGGCGGTCTCCTTCTCCACCGGCAGCGACTCTCCGGTGAGCGCGGCCTCCTCGGCCTGCAGATTGACCGCCTCGAAGAGCCGCAGGTCCGCGGGGACCCGGTCACCGGATGCGAGCAAGACGACGTCGCCCGGCACGAGGTCCCGCGCCGGCACCTCCACCTCCTCCCCTGCGCGCAGGGCGCTCGCCATCGGCGCCGCCATGCGCTGGAGCGCCTCGAGCGCCCGCTCCGCCCGGTACTCCTGGATGAAGCCCAGGAGGACCGCGAACAGGACGATCACGGTGATGGCGACCGCCTCCGTGGTGTGCCCGAGCGCTGCCGAGATGGCGGTGGCCACCAGCAGGATGACGATCAGGACGTTCTGGAACTGCCCGAGCAGCAGGGCCCAGGGGCTCACCCGGCGGGGCGGCGCCAGCTCGTTGGGCCCCCCCGACGCGAGTCTGCGGGCCGCCTCCGCGGAATCGAGCCCTCGCTCCAGGGACGTGCCGAGAGACGCCACCACCTCGGCGAGGCCGAGGGCGTGGGGAGCGCCTGCGAGGATGGGGGTAGGCCCAACGCGGGACGGGCTCACCCCGGGAGAAGCGTCGGATTTCTCGTGCATCGGATTCCCTCCAGAACGGACGCGGGCGCCGCAGGGGCCGGAGACGCGAACAGCCTCGTGAGGCCGGCGGACCGGCCTGCCCCGACCGGGTCGCTGCGAGGGAGAGTGTATCGCGGAGCCGGCGGCAGCCCCCAGAGACGCGGACGCCGGCTCACGCCGGCGTCCGTTCCCTACCTGCAGTGGTTGCCTACGGCTCGAAGACGTACTTCGGCTTGAACCACTTGACCAGCAGCGGCAGCACCGTGAGCGCCGTGATGACGTCGATGACGAGCGCCTGGGCGATGTACACGCCGAGCCCCCAGGTGTTCGCGAGGTCGGTGGCCAGCAGTGGGATGAAGCTGCCGAGCAGGACCACGACCGACCCGATCACCGCCGACCCTGTGGTGTCCAGGGTGTTGCGCAGCGACCTGGCCCAATCCCTGCCCGTCGCCAGCATCTCCTCCCGTAGCCGCGACACCATGTAGATGCCGTAGTCGACCCCGAGGCCGATGGAGATGCTGAGGGTGACGATGAGGTGGAACGCGAGGTTCCCGGACCAGTTCTCCACCGCCGTGAAGTACCCCCCCAGCCCGTACTGCGCGAAGAGGGTCACGAACAGCAGCCCGATCAGCATCGCCGCGATGGGCAGCGACCGGAACATCAGCCACGCCACGATGAACACCGCTCCGGCGGTCTGCAACGGGCTCTCGAGCCAGATGTCCATGGCCACGTTGCGGGTTGCCTCGGTGGCACCGAGGAATCCGCCGACCCCCGGCCGCACGTAGTTGGGGCCCTCCACCGACAGCTCGTTGGTGTCCCCGGAGGTGTCGGAATTCCGGAAGCCGAAGTTCACCTGCTTGAAGCCGGCGTCGTTCTTGTGCTCCTCGATGTACTGCTCGATCTCCATGGTCACCTGGTGGGTCTCACGCGGGTCCATCGTATTGATGAAGCCCATCACGAGCCCCTGGTTCCAGTCCCGGGCCACGAACGAGTCCATGTCCCCCGAGCTGGTCATCGTCTCCAGCAGACCGTTGTACAACTGCACCATGTCGTCCGGGTCCCGGTCGTCGTTGGGGTCCACGGACTTCAGGAACGCCTTGGTGGGAATGTGGAAGAACTTCAGCTCCGGCTTCTCGCCCGGCTCCGCGGTCAGCAGCATGTTCACCAGCTTGATGTACTGCGTGTAGGAGCCGGTGAAGCCGATGAACGGGTGAGCGCGCATCCAGTCCTCGAGCTTCTCGACGTCCGCGAGGACCTCTGCGTTGTTGAAGATCCCTTGCGCCCCCATCGTGTCCGGGTCGTGGCAGCCCTTCGGCAGTGCGTCGGCGTCACACTCCGGCTTGAGGGGCTCCTTGCCCCGGATCGGGATGGTGACGGAGATGACACCAGGCATGACCTGATTCAGGCGCAACAGCTGCTGGATGGTCTCGGACTGCTTCTTGAAGGCCGCTCGCGAGTAGTCGATGCCCCTCTCCACGCCAGGCATCAAGTCCTCCCGGGTGCCGTCCAGGATCCGGGTGTAGTACCCCGACCAGACCATCAACCCCACGACCAGCACGATGGGCACCCACCGGGCCGGCCCCATCACGACGCGCTCGAGGAAGCCCCCGACGCGCGCCTCCCAGGCGTGCCCACCCTCCTTGGCCGCCTCCTGGGAGCAAGGGAACACCAGCATCAGCAGCGGGATGAGCGTCGTCGTCGTGATCAGGAGCGACAGCATCCCGAACATGCCGAAATAGGCGTAGTCCTTGTAGAAGGACACGTCCACCGTCGCCAACGTAGCGAAGCCCGCGGCGTCCGTCACGATGGACAGCGTCGCCGGGATGATGGTCGTCCCGATGGCCCTCTTCGCGGCCCTGTCGCACACGGGCGTAGCGGCCCGCTCCTGCATGAAGCGCCGCGTCACCTGGACCGAGTGGCCGATGCCGATGGCGAGCAGCAGCATCGGCGTGAGCACCATCATCGTGGTCAGCTTGAATTGAGAGAGCCCCATCAGCCCGAGCGTCCAGACGATGGTCGCGCCCACTCCCAGCAGCGGGAACACCGCCCCCCGCCAGTTCTGGAACTCGAGCCACAACACCGCAATGACGATGGCGATCGAGATGACGAAGAGCCACCACTTGTTCACGAGGTCCGCGAGCATCCACGCGAGGAAGTACGGCTCGCCGGCCACGAGGAGCTCGCCCCCGACCGCCTTCAGCCGCGGGTCCTCGCTGTACCGGTCCATGATCGCCCGCACCTGGCGAACCCACGGCAGGTAGATCTCCTTCACGCCGTCGTCGTAGTCGGCGATGACGAACGTGCCCTTCGCGGTGCACTTCTTGACCTCACGCTCCTCGTAGGTGCAGCGCTTGCCCTGGGGGTCCTCGAAATAGAGCAGCATCGGCCCCATGACGGGGTTCTCTTCGAGGCCCACCTTGAGGAACTCCAGCTGCTCCTTGGCCGCGGCCGGGTCGGTCGTGCTGATGCCGGACGTGGGAATGAGCCGTTTGAACACGAGCCCGTTCTCGTCGGCGCCCATGTACTTCACCTTCTGCGCCGCGAGATTGATGAAGTTGGCTACCCGCGAGTTCGGGAGGGCCACGAGCTCCCGGTGGAGCTCCTGAACCAGGTTGACGATCCCCTCCTGGTACACGTCGCCTTTCTTGACGATGATCCCGAACACCATCAGGTTGCCCATGCCGAACTTTTGCTCGCCATAGGCGTTGGTCGCAACGTAGTGGTTTCCTGCCGGCAGCAGGGTGTCGGGGTCGTTGCGGATGTCCAGGTCCTTCACGTAGTAGCCGAGGAACGCGGTGACGGCGGCCACGAACAGGATGACCAGCCAGCGCATCTTCACCACCCAGTGCGCGTATTTCTCCGGGAGCGTCTCGTCTCTTTCGGGTGCGTCGTCTTTCGCGGAGCTCATGGGATTACCCTTGTAGGAACGGACCGAGGCGTCGTGCGCGCGAGACGTCCGTGTCCCGCGCGGGCAGGGCTCCTCTCAGTACCCTGCCATCCCTCCACCACTCAGTCGAAGAGGTACTTCAGGCCGATCTGGACGCTCGAGGAGTCCTTGAACTGCCCGAACATCGAGTCACGGTCGCCCCAGTAGGTGTTCCACTCGGCCGTGCCGAGCAGCTTGTCCGTGAAGGAGTACTCCACGTCGAGCCGGTTCCACCACCCACCACCCTCCTCGTAGATGGTGATGTTGTTCCAGCGGTGCTCCTGGGAGTCGCCAAAGGGCTTGGAGAAGAACAGCGAGTAGAACTCCTTGTTCTTCCGCGCCTTCGCCATCCCGTTGGTCAAGTTCATCGTCGGGAAGTCACCGGTGTAGCGCGAGCAGTTGAACTGGAGACCGGTCTGCGTCGTGCAGGTCCCCTTGTCGTCCACGTAGTCCATGTTGCGGAACTGGATGAACTGACCGCTGATCATCATGTTGGTCAGTACCGTGATGTCCGCGCCGAGGACGTACTTGAAGATGTCGGCGTCCTCCATCTTCAGGCCGCTGGCCACGTCGCCGATCCCGAGGAGAAGCCGGTCGACCACGGGCTGCTTCGTGTCCTTCTGGTACAGGAACTCGCCCCGGAACACGATCGCACCCAGGAAATCGGTGTCCATCGCGTAGTCGAAGGACCCACCGATGTTGTGGACGCGATTCAGCTTTTCGGTGAAGCGCAGCTCAACGGGATTGCTGTTGTAGGCCCCCGCCATTCCGAAGGTGGGGTCGGCCGCACCGTAGTACTGCCCGCCAGCATTGTGAAGGAGGATGCTCGTCGGGTTGGCGGTGGGACTTGCCAGATTCGTCTCCACCTCCGAACGGCTCCGGTCGGTGGACGGGTTGGGGACGTAGACCGTCTGTCCCCCCATCGTCACCGGCATCGAGGCAGCCCGCTGAACCGCGAGCTTCTCGCCCGTCGTCGCATCGTGCCAGCTCATCTTGATGTACGGGTTCGGGTCGTAGTTGTAGAGGTAGTTGACGGAGTAACCGAACCCAGCATCGGTGGTGCTCTTCCAACGGAAACCGACGTTGGGGTTGCCGTCACTGGGGTAGTCTCGCTCGTAGACCGACCTGGCACTGCTGCCGTTAAAACCAACGCCTGAGAAACTGTTGAATGTCGCAAACGTCGCATTCGGCATCATCTCGAACGCCGACGTGGGTTTGCTGTTCGGCCGCCAGACGGTGTCGGCAAAACCCGTTCCCGTCAGCGGCATCAGGTTGGTCTCGTAGTTGTTGGCGTTTGGATCGACACCGCAGCCCATCAGGCCGCACTGGGCGATGTTGTTCAACAGCATGTAACCGGGCGCCGCGAAGGCCGGGTTATAAGCGGGATTCGACGGGTCGAGAATCTGGCCTGGGGCGCTCGCAGCGTCCCACGTACCCCTGGCAAAGCCGTCGACGGTCAGGCCGGCGAAGGGCAGCAGGCCACCAGGATTGGCTGCGCCGCCCGTGAAGGCGCCGCCCATCGCAGCGTTGGTAAAGCTCTGTGCGGTGCCGCCGAGGGTGGGCACGATACGGAGGAACCCGTTCACCGGCCCGGTGATGGCGTCGACCCCCTTCATGATGAAGGCCTCGCCGTGGTTGTCCTGGGGGTCCAGGCCCGGGATCTTGTTCTCCTCGGACTCGGAGAGGAGGAACTGCAGGCTGCTGCGGTCGGAGACGTTCTTTTCCGCCTTCAGCATCCAGACCGGGATGCGCGAGTCCTCCATGGTGTTCTGACTGAACTCGCGGTAGTCCGTGGGGTTGATGATGTCGAGGAGCTTGATGCCGTCCGCGGTGCCCCACACCACCTGCTGCTTGCCGAGGCGGAACTGCCAGTCGGCCAGCTTCGTGTCGACGTAGAGCTCGCGCAGCCAGTCCTGCTGGCTGTAGAGGTGGTGCCCCTTGTAGTTGCGGTCCAGGTTCCCCGTGGACTCGTAGATGAGCTGCAGGTCCGCCGTCCAGCTCGTCTGTTCGCCGATCGGACCGGTCAGGAACATGCGTGCCGAGTTCTCGAACTTCAGTACGTCTCCCGCATCGGAGTCGGCGTCGTCGAGCATCGTCCGCGCGAGCCCGGTCGGATGTCCGTGGTGGGTGAAGACTGCGGTCTCGTTCTTCAGGTAGCCACTGACCGAGACCTGGTCGAGGTAGCTTTCGTCGCTCTCGGCGGCAACCGCGACACACGGCAGCGCCAGTGCCAGGGCGACCGCCTGGCATACCGCAGAACGCTTGAACCTCCCACTCCCCCCCTCGTGGATAAACCCCGGGAGGCAGGGCCGAAGGCCCCCGTCCCGGGGTGCGTTTGCCTCGGCGTACGGACCGAGTTTCTTCTAGCGCTTGATCTTCTCGAGCGTCGTCTCGCTCCAGAAGTTCGGATCCATCTCCCGGTTGAACTTCACAACGCTCGCCGGGATGACGGCCCAGGTCTCGTGGCCCGTGTTCAGGTCCTTGCCGTACCAGTAGTCCCACTTCTGGGCGCGGGGGTCACTCTGCTTCAGGCTGCTCCAGGCCCGGTCGATGATCTTCGTCATCTTGCCGTCTTTGAAGTACTCGGTGCGGTAGTCCGCGAAGGTCTTCGTGTCGATGTAGCTGACGCGCTCGTCGTAGTACCAGTTCTTGAACTTGGTCTTGCTCTTCACCTTGTAGACTTCCTTGCCCTTCACGTCGCAGGCGGGCTTCGGAAGGTTCTGCATGTACTTGTTCTTCTCGCTGTCCTGCAGCTCCATGACCTTCAGGCAGTCCTTGAAGGTCTCCTTACCCATCAGCTCGTGGGTCTCGTGGAAGGGCTTGCGCAGGTACACGTCCTCGAAGGTGAAGTCCGTGCCGCCCCAGGCGTCGTCGAAGGCGGGCTCGGCGAAGCGGCGGATCTTGCGCAGGGCCGGCAGCCAGATCGAATAGGACTGGCTCTTGGAGTCGTCCACGTAGTCGACGATCAGCATTCCGGTGCCGTTCAGCTTGCCCGAGCGGAAGATGGCGATGTCCTTCGCCTTGGTGCTGCCGTCGCTGTAGTTGTTGTTCAGGTGCCGCTCCACGGTATTCGTGGTCGGCGCCTCGCCGGCGGACTTGTTGACCAACACCGTGATGGTGTCACCGTCCTCGACGATGGAGTAGTTCTTCAGCGCGTAGAAGTGATTGACGAAGTACACCTGCTCGATGATCTGGTCCGCGCTCGGTGCGCCCTTGGGCAGCGGCAGGTCCGTCGGGACCCCTGCGAGGGCCGGTGTGGCCGTGAGGGCCGACAGGGCCACTAGGCCCAGCTTGCGTAGCATCATGGTTCTCTCTCCCAACTCGTGATCGTGGGGGCGAGGACGCTGGGCCCGTCATTGACAGTCGGGGACGTTTGTGGCCCGGGATCCGCCCCCCGGCTATAGGAACGCCGCACCCGGGAGACAACGATTTTGTGAAAGGATTGATCGAACCAACTGAATTACATATGTATCTGCGAAAGAATATTCTTATATGCCGTTATATCCCGAAGAACGCGGACACGGGGGCAGCGGGGGTGCCGCAACGCGGGGGGGCGCGCAGGAAGCTGACGGTGAGCTCCATCGCCGCGGCGCGACGCGCGCGGCGATGGAGTGACGCTACATGTACAGGCAGATGTCGGACTCGCCGGCGAAGTCCAGGAAGCTCGCGGCGCCGCCGAACTCGACGCCATCGATAAGGTCCTTCGGGTCCACGTCCAGGAGGTCGAGGGTCATCTGGCACGCAATCATCTTGACGCCGGACTCGACGCAGAGGTCCCGCAGCTCCTCGAGACTCGCCACACCCTTGCTCCGCAGCCTGCGCTTCAGGAGGGCCGTGAACAGGGTCTCCATGCCCGGCAGCGCCGCGGCGACGACCGGAAACCAGCGGTGCATGCCGAAGGGCAGCCGCAGGGCCGGATTGCCAAGCGGGGAGACCTTCAGGCCGAGGTCGCGGCGCAGCAACTGCAGGCCATGGAACATGAAGAAGATCCGGGCCTCGTAGCCTAGGGCCACGGCCGTGGAGGCAAGGATGAACGGGGGGTAGGCCGAGTCGAGGGTCCCCTGCGACGCGATGATGGCCAGCTTCTTCGCGTGCGGCATCGTCGGACCCGGGGTGGGCGCTGCGCCCCGGCTCAGGCCTTCTTGAGCAGGAATATGAACTTGCCTTCCTCCACGCCAGACTCGAGCAGGGGATTCCCGGTCTGCTTGGCGAAGGCCTCGAAGTCCTTGACCGACCCGGGGTCGGTCGCGACCACGCGCAGCACGCGGCCGCTCTGCAGGGTCGATAACGCCTTCTTGGCGCGCAGGACCGGTAGGGGGCAGTTGAGCCCCGAGGCGTCGAGCTCCTGGTCGAAAACGGCCATCGGTGGTCTCCTGTGGGCGGCCGGAAGGGGTACATCGGCCCAGTTTCCCTAT
>JAGNLM010000017.1 GCA_017999615.1 Gammaproteobacteria bacterium
GGACAATTCAACAGGTTAGCGCCGACGTCTGAGCCTGGAGGCTTGTGAAGCGCCGCATCTTCGGCCTTCGGCGCATAGTATAACACGCTGTTTTGGCTGGCGTTTATGGGTTTCTTTCCAGGCACTACGTAGACCAGCCACAGATTCTTCGCCGTCTCGCTGATCCGGGGGGTGAGCTTTTCCTCCTTCATCGGGCCCGGCGTTTCGGCGCGGTAGAGCTGCATGCCGCCGATCCCGAGGAGCGGGAACAGCGCCACCGCCAGAACCACGACGCCCATGCCCCCGACGAAGCAGAGCTGCATGCGGTAGAAGTTGATGCTGTGCGGCAGCGTCTCGACCGTCGGCAAGACCGAGGCCCCCGTGGTCGTGAGTCCGGAGACGGCCTCGAAGAAGGCATCCACCAGGCGCATGTGCGGGGCGTCGGACAGCATCAGGGGGATCGCGCCGAGGAGCCCGAGGGCCACCCAGAACACCGTGACCACGAGAAACCCGTCCGTGGTGTGGACCTCCGGCGTTCGCCCGCGCGTGGGCAGCCAGAGCGCGAAGCCCATCCCGAGCATGGTCGCGAAGGCCTCGACGAACGGGGCGGTCTCGCCATCCTCGTACCACCAGCCGATGGCGATGGGGGGCAGCATGGAGACGCTGAGCACCATCGTCAGCAATCCCAGCAGGTACAGGATGGTCCGCAGACGCATGAGCCCACGTCCCCCCTGCGTTGCCCCTACGTCCCCCATACGTCGACCCGGCGAGATCGATTCTCCTGGTCTGCCGGGAGGGGGAATCGAACCCCCACTTCCTTTCGGAAACCAGATTTTGAGTCTGGCGCGTCTACCAGTTCCGCCATCCCGGCAACGGAGGGCCGCCGCGCAGTATACGGAAGCGGTCCCGCCCACGGCAAAGCGTCGCGTGCCCCGCACGCTTCGTGCCCCGGGTGCTTCGTATGCGCGGCATTCGCAATCCGTGCCCGGCTTGGCTAGCATGCCCGGCCGTGCGCCGAACCGACTTCTCCTACGACCTCCCCCCGGACCGCATCGCCCAGGCCCCCCTGCCGGAGCGCAGCGCGAGCCGGCTCCTCTGCCTCGACCCGGGGACGGGCGAGCTCGCCGACCGCCGCTTCTCCGACCTCGCCGGGCTGCTGCGCCCGGGTGATCTCCTCGTCCTCAACGACACCCGCGTGATTCCCGCGCGCCTGCTCGGGCGCAAGGAGACCGGGGGGGCCGTCGAGGTGCTCGTGGAGCGGATCCTCGACGACCGGCGCCTGCTCGCCCACGTGCGGGCGAGCAAGCCCCCGCGCCCGGGGAGCGGGCTGGTGCTGGAGGGTGACCTGACCCTGCGGGTCGTGGGCCGGGTCGAGGACCTCTACGAGTTGACCCACGACGGCGAGGAGACGGTCCCCGCGCTCCTCGCCCGCCGGGGCCGCACCCCCCTGCCGCCCTACATCCGCCGGCCCGCGGCGGCGCAGGACGCGGAGCGCTACCAGACCGTCTACGCCCGGCGTGAGGGGGCCGTGGCCGCGCCCACCGCGGGGCTGCACTTCGACGAGGCCCTCCTCGCGGCCCTCGCCGGGAGGGGGGTGGAGACCGCGCAGGTGACCCTGCACGTGGGGGCCGGGACCTTCCTCCCGGTGCGCGCCGAGCGGCTCGAGGAGCACCGCATGCACCGGGAGCGGCTCGAGGTCTCCGGCCGGGTGGCGGAGGCCGTGCGGGCCGCCCGCGGCCGGGGAGGGCGGGTGGTGGCGGTAGGGACCACCGTGGTACGGGCGCTGGAGACGGCGAGCGCCGGGGGCGCGATCGAGCCCTTTTCCGGGGAGACGGACCTCTTCATCTACCCGGGCTACCGATTCCGCAGCGTCGACGCGCTCGTCACCAACTTCCACCTCCCCGAGTCCACCCTGCTGATGCTGGTCTGCGCCTTTGCCGGGACCGAGCGGGTCCTGGCCGCGTACCGGTACGCGGTGGCCTCGGGCTACCGGTTCTTCAGCTACGGTGACGCGATGTTCCTGGGGGCCCCCGCGTGTTCTTCGACCTGATCTCGACCGACGGTGCCGCGCGGCGCGGGCGCCTCACGACCCGGCGCGGCGTCGTCGAGACCCCGGCGTTCATGCCCGTGGGGACCCACGGCACCGTGAAGGCCATGACGCCGGAGGAGCTCCGGGAGGCGGGCGCCCAGATCATCCTGGGCAACACCTTTCACCTGATGCTGCGCCCCGGGGTCGAGGTCATCCGGCGCCACGGAGGGCTGCACGGGTTCATGGGCTGGGACGGGCCGATCCTCACCGACTCCGGGGGCTTCCAGGTGTGGAGCCTGGCGGAGCTGCGGCAGGTGAGCGAGCGCGGCGTGCTGTTCCGCTCGCCCGTCGACGGGGACCGGGTCTTCCTCGGGCCCGAGGAGTCGATGGCGGTGCAGCGGGCCCTCGACTCCGACATCGTCATGATCTTCGACGAGTGCACGCCCTACCCCGCGACCGAGACCCAGGCCCGCGCCTCCATGGAGCTCTCCCTCGCCTGGGCGCGGCGCTCGCGGGAGGCCCACGGGGACAACGACGCGGCCCTCTTCGGCATCGTCCAGGGCGGCATGTACCCGGAGCTCCGCCGGGCCTCGCTCTCGGGCCTGCTGGAGATCGGCTTCGACGGCTACGCCCTCGGGGGGCTCTCGGTCGGCGAGCCCAAGGAGGAGATGCTGGCCGTGTTGGACGCGGTCGCCCCGGCGATGCCCGCGGACCGGCCGCGCTACCTGATGGGGGTCGGCAAGCCCGAGGACATCGTGGAGGCGGTGCGCCGCGGGGTCGACCTCTTCGACTGCGTGATGCCCACCCGCAACGCCCGCAACGGCCACCTGTTCACGTCCCGGGGGGACGTCCGCATTCGCAACGCCCGTTACCGGGAGGACACCGGTCCCCTGGATGAGGCCTGCACCTGCTACACCTGCCGGCGCTACACGCGCGCCTACCTGCACCACCTGGAGCACGGCGGGGAGATCCTGGGGGCGCGGCTCAACACCCTGCACAACGTTCGCTTCTACCAGGACCTGATGCGCGGCCTGCGCGAGGCCGTCGCCGAAGGCCGCCTGGAGAGCCACGCCCGGGCCCTGTACGCGGCCTGGCAGCACTCCGAGTGAAGCGCGGGCTGCGGCGGCGCCCGGCCGGCTGTTCGTAACTCACTCATTCCCTTCGCGTCTCTGCGCCTTTGCGGTGAGGCCTCTCCGCCGCCGCCCTGCGCTTGCCTGGCCATCGGGCGCCCACAAGTGCCATAATTCCGCGCCTTCGCACCGACACCCCAGGACGCACCCATGAGCTTCTTCATCGCTGACGCCCACGCCCAGGCCGCCGGTGGCGCGGCGCCCCCCGGCATGGACCTCATCTTCCTCGTACTGCTCTTCGTGGTGTTCTACTTCCTGCTCATCCGGCCCCAGATGAAGCGGGCGAAGGAGCACAAGAACATGGTGGCGAGCCTCGCGAAGGGCGACGAGGTGGTCACCGGCGGCGGGCTGCTCGGGCGGGTGACCAAGGTCGGCGACCACTTCGTCACCCTGGAGATCGCCGACGGCCTCGAGGTGAAGGTCCAGAAGCAGGCCCTGGGAAGCGTCATGCCCAAGGGCACGATGAAGAGCCTCTGAGCGGGGCGCCGTCGTGCTGAACCGCTACCCCCTCTGGAAGTACATCCTGGTCGTGATCGTCGCCCTGGTGGGGACGATCTACGCCCTGCCCAACCTCTACGGCGAGGACCCGTCGATCCAGATCTCCGCGCTGCGGGGCGGGCGGGTCGACGAGGCCCTGCAGAAGCGCGTCCTCGACGCCCTCGGACAGGCCCAGCTCACGCCGAAGAAGGCCGAGATCGGCGAGGGGCGGCTGCTCGTGCGCTTCGGGGACACCGAGGTCCAGCTCAAGGCCCAGGACATCGTGCGCGACGCGGTCGGCGAGTCCTACGTGGTCGCCCTGAACCTCGCCCCGGCGACCCCCCGCTGGCTCCAGGCCCTGCAGGCGCGGCCCATGTACCTCGGCCTCGACCTGCGCGGTGGGGTGCACTTCCTCCTCGAGGTGGACATGCCGGCGGCCGTGCGCCAGGCCGAGGAGCGCCACGTCAACGACCTGCGCCAGCTGCTGCGCAACGAGAAGCTGCGCTACAAGACGGTCTCCCTCGCCGAGGGCGGGGTCATCCTGGTGGCCTTCTCCGACGCCGAGACCCGCCAGAAGGCCGACGACCTGATTCGCCGGAACTTCCCCGACCTGCTGGTGACCCAGGCCGAGCGCGGGGGCGACGCGGTGCTCGAGCTGCAGATGGCGGAGCCCGCGGTGAAGGAGCTGAAGAAGTTCGCGCTGCAGCAGAACCTGACCACGCTGCGCAACCGCGTCAACGAGCTCGGTGTCGCCGAGCCGGTGATCCAGCAGCAGGGCGAGGGCCGGATCGTGGTCCAGCTGCCCGGCGTGCAGGACACCGCACGCGCCAAGGAGATCCTCGGGGCCACCGCGACCCTCGAGTTCCGGCTGGCCGACGACGAGCACGACGTGCGCGACGCTGTGGAGGGCCGTGTCCCGCCGGCCTCGAAGCTCTACCACGACCGTGCGGGCCGACCCGTGCTGCTGGACAAGCGCGTCATCATCACCGGTGACTACATCACCAACGCCGCCTCCGGCATCGAGCAGCAGAGTGGCACCCCGGCGGTGTTCATCACGCTGGACGGGCGGGGCGCCGGAATCATGGCCGACCGCACGAAGGACAACGTGGGCCGGCGGATGGCCGTCGTCTTCATCGAGAACAAGTCCGAGACGCGGCGTGGCGAGGGCGGGGAGGTCGTCCGCGTCAAGCGCACGACCGAGGAGGTCATCAACCTCGCGGTCATCCGCGAGCGGCTCGGCAAGCGGTTCCAGATCAGCGGGATGGACAGCCCCGACGAGGCGCGGAACCTGGCCCTCCTGCTGCGGGCGGGGGCGCTCGCGGCGCCGATGGAGATCGTGGAAGAGCGTACCGTCGGCCCGAGCCTCGGCCAGGAGAACATCGAGCAGGGCTTCAAGGCCTCGGCCCTCGGCCTCGCCCTGAGCTTCGCCTTCATGGCGATCTACTACAAGCTGTTCGGCCTGGTTTCCGGCTTCGCGCTGCTCTTCAACCTCGTCATCACCGTCGCGGTGATGTCCATGCTGCAGGCGACCCTGACCCTGCCCGGCATTGCCGGCATGGTGCTCTCGGTCGGCATGGCGGTGGACGCCAACGTCCTCATCTACGAGCGCGTGCGCGAGGAACTGCGCGCGGGCAACACTCCGCAGGCCGCGATCCACGGGGGCTACGAGAGGGCCTTCAGCACCATCGCGGACTCGAACGTCACGACCCTGATCGCCGCGCTGGCCCTCTTCGGGGTCGGCAGCGGACCCATCCGCGGGTTTGCCGTGACCCTGGCCATCGGTATCGCCACCTCGATGTTCACCGCGATCGTCGGGACGCGTGCCGTGATCAACCTGATCTACGGCGGCCGCCGGGTCGCCAAGCTGGCGATCTGAGGACCGAGCCTTGGACTTTTTCAGCCGCGTCACCAAGTTCGACTTCATGCGCTGGCGCTCCGGCGCGATGGCCTTTTCCGGGGTGCTGACGCTGATCGCGCTCGCCTTCCTCACCTTCCGGGGCCTGAACCTGAGTGTGGACTACACGGGCGGCACCGTCATCGAAGTCGCCTATCCCGAGATGGTGGACCTCGGACCGGTGCGCGAGGCGCTCACCGCGGACGGCTTCGAGGACGCGGTGGTCCAGCACTTCGGCACGCCCAAGGAAGTGCTGATGCGGCTCGCCCCGCGCCCCGGGGTGGCGGAGAAGGAGCTCGCCGAGCGCGCCGTCGCCGCGCTCGGCAAGGTCGGAGCCGGTGAGCCGCGGTTGCAGCGGGTGGAGTTCGTGGGGCCCCAGGTGGGGGACGAGATCACCGAGCAGGGCGGGCTCGCGATGCTGGCCGCGCTCATCGGGATCCTGATCTACGTGACCCTGCGCTTCGAGTGGCGGCTCGCGCTCGGCTCGGTGCTCGCGCTCTTCCACGACACCATCATCGTGCTCGGTTTCTTCTCGGTCACGTGGATGGACTTCGACCTCACGGCGTTCGCCGCGATCCTGGCGGTGATCGGCTACTCCCTGAACGACACGATCGTGGTCTACGACCGGGTGCGCGAGAATTTCCGCAAGGTGCGCCGCGGGTCCTCGGTGGAGATCATGAACCTCTCCCTGAACGAGACGCTCTCGCGCACGGTGATGACGGGCGTGACCACGCTGCTGGTGCTCATGTCCCTGTACCTGTACGGGGGCGAGCTCCTGCGCAGCTTCACCGTTGCCCTCGTGGTCGGCGTCGTGTTCGGCATCTACTCCTCGGTGTACGTGGCGAGCGCCCTGGCGCTCGCGCTCGGGGTGAGCCGCGCGGACCTGATGCCGGCGCAGAAGGAAGGGGTCGACGCACGCCCGTGACCCGGGCGCAGGTGCGGTGAGCACCCGTCTGCGGATCGGCGCCCGGGGGTGGGAGCACGGGTCCTGGGACTCGTCCTTCTACCCGCAGGGGCTGCCGCCCGAGTGGCGCCTCACCTACTACGCGAACGCGTTCCGCGCGGTGCTCGTCCCCGCGGAGCGCTTGGCGGCGAGCACCCCGGCCGAAGTGGCCGGGTGGGCGGGCGACGTCCATTCCGGGTTCCTCTTCTTTGCCGAGCTGGCCGCCGCCGGCGAGGCCGACCTCGACGCCTGGCTCGACCGGGTCGCGCCCCTCGGGGAGCGCCTGGGGGGGCTCGTGCTCCGGTCCGGGGCAGGGCAGCTCTCGCCGGCCCGGGTCTCCGCGCTCTCCGGCCGCTGGGCACTCGCCTCGCTGGCGGCCTCCGTGGCCTCCGTGGCCTCCGTGGCCTCCGCGGACCCCGCGGCCGGGGGCGACCCGCCCGGTAGCCCGCCGGTCCCGCCCGTGTGGCGGCCGGGCTCCGGGGCCGCCAGCTGCGTCGGGCTCCTCGACGGGGAGCCGCGCGGCCCGAGGGAGCTGCGGCAGGTGATCGAGGCCTTCGGGGCCGCCTCGGCCGGCTGCGCCGAGGCGCTGCTCTGCTTCCCCGGGACCCCGGGGGCCTGGCAGGAGATGGAGCGGGCACAGGTCATCGCCGGGCTGCTGGGTGGTTGACCGTCCCGTCCTGCCTGGGGATACTGCCTGACTCACACCGACGTACCGAGCCGCTCGTGCCCCCCCGCCCCAGAGCCCCCCAGCAACGCCGCTCCCCCTCGCGCAACGAGCCGCCCGCCCTCGTGACGGTGCGGGGCCTGTGCTTCGCCCACGGCGAGCGGAAGATCTTCGACGGCGTGGACCTGCGGATCGCCCGCGGCAAGGTGACCGCGATCATGGGGCCGAGCGGGACGGGCAAGACGACGCTCCTGCGCCTGATCGGGGGCCAGCTGCGGCCGACGGCCGGGACGGTGACGGTGGACGGCCAGGACGTGCACCAGCTCTCCCGCGACAAGCTCTTCCAGCTGCGCAAACGCATGGGGATGCTGTTCCAGAGCGGGGCGCTGCTCACCGACCTCTCGGTCTTCGACAACGTGGCCTTCCCGCTGCGCGAGCACACCGACCTGCCCGAGTCGATGATCCGCCACCTCGTGCTGATGAAGCTCGAGGCGGTGGGGCTGCGCGGGGCCCACGAACTGATGCCGCGCGAGCTCTCGGGCGGCATGGGGCGCCGGGTGGCGTTGGCGCGGGCCATCGCGCTCGACCCCATGATGATCCTGTACGACGAGCCCTTCACCGGGCAGGACCCGATCACCATGGGCGTGCTGGTCCAGCTGATCCGCAAGCTGAACGACAGCCTGAAGCTCACCAGCGTCATCGTGTCCCACGACGTGAAGGAGACCTCGGCCATCGCCGACTACATCTACGTGCTCTCCGGCGGGAAGGTGGTGGGTGAGGGCTCGCCCGAGGCCCTGGGGCGGACGAGCTCGCCCTGGGTCCGGCAGTTCCTGCAGGGGCTCCCGGACGGCCCGGTACCGTTCCACTACCCGGCCCCGGATTTCCTCGGGGACCTGCTCGGCGGAGGTGCGACGTGATCGAGGTCCTGCGCCGGCTCGGGCGCACCGGGCTGCAGTTCTTCGAGCGCCTGGGGCGCGGGCACCTCTTCCTCGGGTACGTCCTGCTCGGGGTCCCCGAGGTGCTCTCCCGCTTCCGGCTGCTGGTGGCCCAGGTCTGGTCGGTGGGCGTGCTCTCCCTGGTCATCGTGCTGGTGTCCGGGGTCTTCGTGGGCATGGTCCTCGGGCTGCAGGGCTACAACACGCTGGTGGACTTCAACGCCGAGGAGTCGCTCGGGGTGGTCGTCGCCCTGTCGCTCGTGCGCGAGCTCGGGCCGGTGGTGGCGGCCCTGCTGTTTGCCGGGCGCGCCGGGTCGGCGCTCACCGCCGAGATCGGCCTGATGAAGGCGACCGAGCAGCTCGCCGGGATGGAGATGATGGCGGTCGACCCGCTGCGCCGTGTGATCGCGCCGCGCTTCCTCGCCGGGCTCCTGTCGATGCCGCTCCTCGCGGCCATCTTCAGCGCGGTGGGCGTCCTCGGCGGCTGGTTCGTCGGGGTGGGGCTGCTCGGGGTGGACGACGGCGCCTTCTGGTCGCAGATGCAGGCCAAGGTGGACCTGCACGACGACATCCTGAACGGCATCATCAAGAGCGTCGTGTTTGGTATCGTCGTCACCTGGATCGCGGTCTTCGAAGGCTATGACGCCGTGCCCACCTCGGAGGGCGTGGGGCGGGCGACGACCCGCACCGTCGTGCACTCTTCTCTCGCGGTGCTCGGGCTCGACTTCGTGCTGACCGCCCTCATGTTCAACGACATCTAGGAAAGTGCGGAGGGTTCCCGCGATGTTCCACTCCAAGACTGTGGAGATCGGCGTCGGCCTGTTCGTCGCCCTCGGCCTGGCGGCTCTCTTCATGCTCGCGATGAAGGTGAGCAACCTGTCGGCCTTCTCCGGCGGCGACGGCTACCAGGTGACGGCGCGCTTCCAGAACATCGGCGGCCTGAAGGAGCGGGCACCGGTCACCATGTCCGGGGTGCGCGTGGGGCGGGTGAAGTCCATCGACTTCGACGACCAGAGCTACCAGGCGCTCGTGACGCTCGACATCGATTCGCGCTGGACCCGCATCCCGACGGACTCCACCGCGAGCATCTTCACCGCGGGTCTGCTCGGCGAGCAGTACATTGCGCTCGAGGCGGGCGGGGACGAGCAGTTCCTCGCCCAGGGCGGCGAGCTGAAGCTGACCCAGTCGGCGCTGGTGCTCGAGCAACTGGTCGGCCAGTTCCTCTTCAGCAAGGCCGCCGAAGGGCCCAAGGCCCCCGAAGGGTCCAAGGGCGGCGAAGCCGCCGCGCCTGCACGCTGAGGGAGGTGGCGATGAAGCGTCGAATCGCTCTGGGCCTGCTGGCCGCAGCGCTGGTCTGGCCGGGTGTCGCGGCGACCCACGCCGCGGACGCCGAGGGCGCCCGCCAGGTCGTGCAGGACACGACCGACCGGATGCTCGAGGCCCTCCGGGCGCAGCGCGACGAGCTGCGCCAGCGCCCCGAGAAGATCTACCCGCTGGTGGACAACATCGTCCTGCCGCACTTCGACTTCACGCGGATGTCGCGCTGGGTGCTGGGCAAGCACTGGCGAGAGGCGAGCGACGCGCAGAAGGCCCGTTTCGTCGAGGAGTTCCGCAATCTCCTGGTGCGGACCTACGCCACCGCGCTGCTGGAATACGCCGACCAGACCGTGAACGTGCTGCCCCTGCGGGGCGCCACCACCGGCACCGAGGTGGCCGTGCGCACCGAGGTCCGCCAGTCCGGCGCGCCCCCGATCCCCATCAACTACAGCATGACCGCGGCGGAAGGGGCCTGGAAGGTCTACGACGTGACGGTCGACGGGATCAGCCTGGTCGCGAGCTACCGCAGCACCTTCGCCAACGAGATGGAGCGCGGGGGGATGGACCACGTCATCGCGCTCCTCGAGCAGCGCAACCGCGAGGTCGGTTCGGGGGGCGGCAAGAAGTGAGCGGAGCGGTCGTCGAGCTCCTCGGCGAGGGCCGCGTCGCGGTGCGGGGGCCCCTGCGCTACGCGACCGTCCCCGGCCTGTGGCAGGCCGCCCGCAAGCTGGCGACGGAAGCCCCCCTGGTGACCGTCGACCTGTCGGGCGTCACCGAGTCGGACAGCGCGGCGCTCGCCCTCCTCCTGGAGTGGATGCGCGAGGTCCGGGGGCGGGGAGGCGAAATCCGCTTCGCCGGCATGCCGAATCAGCTCGAGGCCATCGCTCGCGTGAGTGGCCTCGAAGGGCTGCTGCCCCTGGGGGCGGCGACGTGAGCCCGGAGACCCCGACGCCCGCCCCGCGGGCGGCCGGCCCCGGGACCGGCACAACCTGAGAGTTCCCGCGTGGACAGGCTCCTCATCTCCGGCGGGGTTCCGCTGGCCGGCCGGATCCGTATCTCCGGCGCCAAGAATGCCGCGCTGCCGATCCTGGCCGCAGCGCTGCTCGCCGACGGTCCGCTCGTCATCGGCAACATCCCGCACCTGCGGGACATCACCACGACCATGGAGCTGCTCGGGCGCATGGGCGTCCAGCTGCTCGTGGACGAGCACATGCAGGTGGAGGTCGACAGCCGCCCCATCCGCGAGTTCGTGGCGCCCTACGAGCTCGTCAAGACCATGCGCAGCTCGGTCCTCGTGCTCGGCCCGATGCTCGCCCGCTTTGGCCGCGCCGAGGTCTCCCTGCCCGGTGGCTGCGCCATCGGTGCCCGCCCGGTGAACCTGCACCTGCAGGGCCTGGCGAAGATGGGCGCGGACATCCGGGTGGAGAACGGCTACATCCACGCCTCGGCCCCGCGCCTGAAGGGCGCCCGCCTGCTGCTGGACCTCGTGACCGTCACCGGCACGGAGAACCTGATGATGGCCGCGACCCTCGCGCAGGGCACCACGGTCATCGAGAACGCCGCGCGCGAGCCGGAGGTCGTGGACCTCGCGGACTGCCTCACCCGGATGGGGGCCCACATCGAGGGCGCCGGCACCGACACCATCGTCGTCGAGGGGGTGGACCGGCTCACGGGCGCCCACTACGACGTGATCCCCGACCGCATCGAGGCCGGTACCTACCTGGTGGCCGCCGCCATCACCGGGGGGAGCATCCGGCTGCAGGACACCCGCCCGCGCACCCTCGACGCGGTGTTGGGGAAGCTCGCGGAGGCCGGGGCCGAGGTGCGCACCGGAGAGGACTGGATCGAGCTCGACATGCACGGCCGGCGGCCGCGCGCGGTGGACATCCACACCGCCCCGTACCCGGCCTTCCCGACCGACATGCAGGCGCAGTTCACCGCCCTCAACGCGGTCGCCGAGGGCACGGGCGTCATCTCCGAGACCGTGTTCGAGAACCGCTTCATGCACGTGCTCGAGCTGCAGCGCATGGGGGCGGACATCCGCCTCGAGGGCAACACCGCGGTCGTGCGGGGGGTGGAGCGCCTCACCGCCGCGCCGGTGATGGCGACCGACCTGCGCGCCTCGGCGAGCCTCGTGATCGCCGGCCTGGTGGCGGCAGGGGACACGCTGGTGGAGCGCATCTACCACCTCGACCGCGGCTACGAGTGCATCGAGGAGAAGCTCTCCCAACTCGGCGCCCGGATCCGGCGCGTGCCGGGCTAGACCACCGGGAGATCCGTGGGCGTGCAGGCGGGCCTCACCATTGCGCTGTCCAAGGGCCGGATCTTCCGGGACGCCCTGCCGCTGCTCGCCGAGGCCGGGGTGGTCCCGCTCGACGATCCGGAGAAGAGCCGCAAGCTGATCCTGCGCACCAGCCGGCCGGACGTGAGCCTGGTGGTCATCCGTGCGGCCGACGTCCCGACCTACGTGGAATACGGGGCTGCGGACCTGGGAGTGGCCGGCAAGGACGTCCTGATGGAGCACGAGGGTGACGGCCTCTACGAGCCGCTCGACCTCGAGATCGCCCGCTGCCGGATGATGGTGGCGGGGCGCGCGGGGGAGGAGGCGGCTCACCCCCGGCGCTTGCGCGTGGCGACGAAGTACGTGAGGACCGCGCGGGCGTTCTACGCCGAGCGCGGGGTGCAGGCCGAGGTGATCAAGCTCTACGGATCCATGGAGCTGGCGCCGCTCGTCGGGCTCGCCGACCGCATCGTGGACCTGGTGGACACCGGCAACACCCTGCGGGCCAACGGCCTCGTCCCGATGGACCTGATCGCCCCCATCAGCTCGCGCCTGGTGGTGAACAAGGCATCCATGAAGATGAAGCACGCCGCCGTCAAGGCGCTCACCGCCGACCTCGCGGCGGCGGTCGCCCGGCGCGCCGGCGCCGAGGGAGGGTAGGCCCATGGTGAGCGTCCGGCGGCTGGACAGCGCGGACCCGGGGTTCGCGGCGGAGCTGCAGCGGCTGGTGGCCTGGGAGGCCGTCGGGGACTCGGCGGTCAGCGGGACGGTGGCCGCGATCCTCGCCGACGTCCGTAGCCGGGCCGACGCGGCGCTCCTGGAATACACCCGGCGCTTCGACCGCCGGGAGGTCCAGAGCGCGGCCGAGCTCGAGCTCGAGCCCCGGCGTCTCGCCGAGGCGCTCGCGGGCCTGGACCCCGTCATGCGGGAGGCGCTCGAGGAGTCGGCCCGGCGGGTGGAGCGCTACCACCAGCACCAGCGCCAGGAGTCCTGGAGCTACCGGGACCCAGACGGGACCCTCCTCGGCCAGCAGGTCACGCCCCTCGACCGCGCGGGCCTCTACGTCCCCGGCGGAAAGGCCGCCTACCCCTCGTCGGTGCTGATGAACGCCATTCCGGCCCGGGTCGCAGGGGTGGGTGAGGTGGTGATGGTGGTCCCCGCGCCGGGGGGCGAGCTGAACCCGCTGGTGCTCGCTGCCGCGGCCGTGGCCCGGGTGGACCGGGTCTTCACCGTGGGCGGCGCCCAGGCCGTGGCCGCGCTCGCCTACGGCACGGAGACCGTGCCCGCCGTGGACAAGATCGTCGGCCCCGGCAATGTCTACGTCGCCGCCGCCAAGCGAATGGTCTTCGGCACGGTGGGGATCGACATGATCGCCGGCCCCTCGGAGATCCTGGTCGTGTGCGACGGCCGCACGGACCCGGACTGGATCGCGATGGACCTGTTCTCCCAGGCCGAGCACGACGAGGACGCCCAGGCGATCCTGGTGAGCCCGGACGCCGCCTTCCTCGACGCCGTGGAGGCCAGCATCGCGCGGCTCCTGCCGACCCTGGAGCGGGCCCCCATCGTCGCGGCCTCCATCGGCGGGCGCGCGGCCCTCGTGCGGGTGCGGGACCTCGCCGAGGCGGCGGAGGTCGCCAACCGCATCGCGCCCGAGCACCTGGAGCTCTCGGTGGAGGACCCCGAGGCCCTGCTGCCCCGGATCCGCCACGCCGGGGCGATCTTCCTCGGGCGGTACACGGCCGAGGCGATCGGCGACTACTGCGCAGGCCCCAACCACGTCCTGCCGACCTCGCGCACGGCCCGCTTCTCCTCGCCCCTGGGGGTGTACGACTTCCAGAAGCGCTCGAGCCTGATCGGGGTTTCCCCCGAGGGTGCGCGCACGCTCGGGCGGGTCGCCTCGGTGCTCGCCCGGGGCGAGGGCCTCACGGCCCACGCCCGCTCCGCGGAGTACCGCATCCCGGCTCCAGGCTCGGTGCGAGGCGCGGATTCGCGGAGGAGACCCCGGTGAGTGACGTTCGCGAAGAGGACATGCAGCGCCTGATCCGGCCCGAGGTCCGGGCCCTCGCCCCGTACCACGTTCCGGACCCCGGCAGCCTGATCAAGCTCGATGCCATGGAGAGCCCGTACCCGTGGCCGGGCGCGCTCGAGAGCGAGTGGCTCGAAGCCCTGCGGGGGGTGGAGGTCAACCGCTACCCGGACCCCGGCGCCGCGCGACTCAAGGCCAAGCTGCGCCAGGTCATGGGCGTCCCGGACGGGGCCGACGTGCTGCTCGGCAACGGCTCGGACGAGCTCATCCAGATCCTGCTCACCGCGGTCGCGGGACCCAGCCGCACCGTGCTCGCCCCGGAGCCGACCTTCGTGATGTACCGGCAGGTGGCGCGGACACTGGGGATGCGCTTCGTCGGGGTCCCCCTGAGGGAGCTGGATTTCGCCCTGGACCTGGACGCGTTCCTGGCCGCCGTGCAGGCCCACGACCCGGCGGTGGTGTTCCTCGCCTACCCCAACAACCCGACGGGCAACCTCTTCGAGACGGCGGCGATCGAACGGGTGCTGGAGGCCGCGCGCGGTCTGGTGGTGGTCGACGAGGCCTACACCCCGTTCGCGCAGGTGAGCTATCTGGCCGAGGTGCCCCGCCACCCGCGCCTGCTGGTCATCCGCACGGTGTCCAAGCTGGGGCTCGCGGGGCTGCGCCTGGGCTGGCTCGCCGGCGCGCCCGCCTGGGTGCGGGAGCTCGAGAAGGTCCGGCTGCCCTACAACATCAACGTGCTGACCCAGCTGAGCGCCGAGCTCGCCCTGGAGCACATGGCGGTGCTCGAGGATCAGACGGCGAGGGTCCGGGCGGACCGGGAAGTGCTGCGCGTCGCGCTGGAGGCCCTGCCGGGTCTCACCGTGTGGCCGAGCCGCGCCAACTTCCTGCTCTTCCGGGTCCCCGCGGGAAGGGCCGGGGCGGTGCTGGAGGGGCTGCGCACGCGCGGGGTGCTCGTCAAGAAGCTCGACGGCAGCCACCCGATGCTGGCCGACTGCCTGCGCGTCAGCGTCGGGGCCCCCGCGGAGAACGCGGCGTTCCTTCTGGGCCTCGAGCATACGCTCGCCACCCTGGGGTGACCGCGGGCGAAAGGCCCTGCGGGCGTCCCGCCAGTCCCGTCTAGCGCTGGGCGGCGCTCGTGGGGCGCTCGGCCACCACCACGTCGAGCTTTGCCGCGCGGCCTTCGCGCACGATCTTCAGGGCCACCCGGCTGCCGGGGCGCACCCGGGCGACGGTCTCGAGCAGCTCCTTCTGGCGCTCGACCCGCGCCTCGCCGACCGCGGTGATCAGGTCGTAGGGCCGGACCCCCGCGAGGTGCGCGGGGCCGTGGCGGTACACCCCCGACACCACCAGTCCTCGCTCTCCCGACAGGCGCAGCACGTCGGCGACCTCCGGCGTCAGCTCCTGCACCTCGACCCCCAGCCAGCCCCGGGTCACGCGTCCCTGCTCGATGATCGCGGTGAGCACCTCCCGCGCCAGATTGACGGGGATGGCGAAGCCGATGCCCTGGGATCCGCCCGAGCGGGTGAAGATCGCCGTGTTGACCCCGATTAGGTTCCCTGCCGCGTCCACCAGCGCGCCCCCGGAGTTGCCCGGGTTGATGGCGGCGTCGGTCTGGATGAAGTTCTCGAAGGTGCTGAGGCCCAGGTCATTGCGCCCCGTGGCGCTGACGATCCCCATGGTCACCGTCTGACCCACCCCGAAGGGATTCCCGATGGCCAGGACCACGTCGCCGACCCGCAGGGCGTCGGAGTCCCCCAGCGCGACACTGGGCAGGTCCGCGAGGTCGACCCGGAGGACCGCCAGGTCCGTGTCCGGGTCCACGCCGATCACCCGGGCGGGCGCCCGGCGCCCGTCGAGGAGCATCACCTGGATCTCGTCGGCCCCCTCGACCACGTGGTGGTTCGTCAGCACGTAGCCCCTGGGGTTGACGAGGACCCCCGAGCCGAGGCTCGTCTCCACCCGCTGCGTGGCCTGCCCCTCCCCTCCGCCGAAGAAGTGGCGGAACATCGGGTCCTCGAGGAGCGCGTTGGGGCGCTCCAGGACCGTGCGCCCGGCGTGGACGTTAACGACCGCGGGGCGTGCCGCCGCCACCGCCTCGGCGTAGGACGTTCGGTCCGCGACGGAGGCCGGCGCGGGGGCCTGGACCAGTTCCACCACCTCCCGCGGGGCGAAGCGGGGCAGCAGGAACAACAGCACGACGGCCGCCGTCAGCCCGACGGCGACGCTCTGTGCCACGAAGCGTGTGCTGGGCCCGAGATTCATCGTGTGCACCCTGTCCGGACTGGCCGCGGATCATACCGAACGCGGCCCCCGGCGGCGCGGGGAAAGAGGGGCCGCGGGCCTCGCCGGGATTGACTTCCGGGCCCTTCTGCCCGAGGCTAGGCCGTTCTGCCTGCGGCCTCGGTGCCTGGGCCCCGCCGTTCCTCGGCCTGTTCTTCGCACCCTCGTGCGCCCTGGAGAAGGAGTGCCGGAAGGACGCTCACCAGTCCATGTCCTTACTCGTCAATCGCTACTCCGTGATGACCTTCTATTCAGACCCGACCGATCCTGCCTGTCACGCCGTGCGCTTCGTGCTCGCGGAAAAGGACATCAACGTCGACGTCGTCCAGGTCCAGGGTGACCACCGCCCCGAGGAATTGAACGACCTCAACCCCTACGGCGCCGTTCTCACCCTGGTGGACCGGGACCTGGTGCTCTACGAAGAGCACATCATCATGGAGTATCTCGACGAGCGCTTTCCGCACCCGCCGCTGATGCCGGTGGACCCGGTCTCCCGTGCGAGCAACCGCCTCCTGCGCTATCGCCTCAAACGGGACATCTACGCGCTCGTGGACGTGATGGAGCGCGAAGTGGGCGACGCGCAACGGCGGGGCCTGCGCGACCACCTGACGGCCATCGCGCCCCTCTTCGCGCACAAGCCCTTCTTCCTGTCGGACGAGCTCTCCCTGGTGGACTGCTATCTCGCGCCGGTACTCTGGCGGCTGCCCAAGTACGGAGTGCAACTCCCCTCCCAGGCCAAGTCCCTGCTGCAGTACGGGGAGCGGGTGTTCCAGCGGCCTTCCTTCCGGGCCAGCCTGAGCGGCGCCGAGCGCGAGATGCGCTGACCGCACGCCCTCCGGCACCCGGCCATGATCCCCCAGCGTCCCTATCTGGTTCGCGCCATCTACCAGTGGGTGGTCGACAACGGCATGACCCCCCACGTCGTGGTCAACGCGGCGCTCGAAGGCGTGCAGGTGCCGGCGGAGTACGTGCACGAGGGTCAGATCGTGCTGAACCTGAATCCCTCCGCCGTGAAGGAGCTCTACATCGGGAACGAGCGCGTGGACCTGAGCGCGCGCTTCGGCGGCGTCTCGCGCCCCGTCTCGTTCCCCATCGCCGCGGTGCTCGCGCTCTACGCGCGCGAGACCGGGCAGGGGATGATCTTCGCGGAAGAGGGGCCGACGCCGACGGAGTCCTCCGAGCCGCCGGAGCCCCCTGAGCCGCCGGAGCCGCCCCCGAGGCGCCCCGAGCGGCCCACCCTGAAGGTGGTCAAGTAGCCGGCGGGAAGACCTTGCCGGGATTGAGGATCCCGTTCGGGTCCAGGTCCTGCTTGATGCGCCGCATCACCGCGAGGGTCGCCGGGTCGATCTCGCGCGGCACGAACGGCTGCTTCTCGAGCCCCACCCCGTGCTCCCCGGAGATCGTTCCGCCGAGGGCAATCACCCGGTCGAAGACCTCCGAGAGGCACTGCCGGGCGCGCTCCAGCTGTCCCTCCACGGCGGGGTCCACCATCAGGTTGGTGTGGATGTTCCCGTTGCCCGCGTGCCCGAAGTGCACGATGGGGACGGCGTGGCGGGCGGACAACCCCTCGAGGGCGTCGATGAAGGCGGGCAGCCGGGACACGGGCACCGCCACGTCTTCGTTGATCTTCTTCGGGGCCAGGGTGCGCAGGGCGGGGGAGAGGGCCTTGCGGGCGGCCCAGAGGTCCCCGGCGTCCTCGGCCCGGGACGCCACCGCGAGGTCCAGCAGCCCCGCACCCTTGGCCGCGGCCCCGACCGCCCTCGCGGCCTGCTCGACGCAATCGGCAGGGCCGTCCACCTCGATGAGGAGCAGGGCCGCGGTCTCCGCGGGCAGGGCCACGCCGGGCGCGCCGCGTACCAGGTCCACCGCGAGTCCGCCGATGTACTCGAGTGCCGAGGGGATGACCGGCTGGGCCATGATCCGGGCGACCGCTGCCGCCGCGCCGGCGATGTCCCGGTAGGCGGCGCGCAGGGCGAGGCGGGCCTCGGGGCTCGGCGTCAGCTTCAGGGTGGCCTCCGTGAGGACCGCGAGGGTGCCCTCGGACCCGATCAGCAGCCGCGTCAGGTCGTAGCCCACGACGCCCTTGGTGGTGCGAAAGCCGGTGCGCAGCGCCTCGCCCGCGCCCGTGACGGCGCGCAGCCCCAGGGTGTTCTCGCGGGGCGTCCCGTACTTGACCGCGCGCGGCCCGGCGGAGTTGTGGGAGAGGTTGCCCCCCACCGTGCAGTACGCGCCGCTGCTGGGGTCGGGGGGCCAGAAGAAGCCCACGCTGGCCGCCCGCTCCTGCACCGCGGCATTGAGGACCCCGGGCTCCACGACCATCAGCCGGTCGTCGGGGTTGACCTCGAGGATGCGGTCCATCCGCTCCAGGGACAGGACCAGCCCCCCCTCGATGGGGACCGACCCGCCCGCGGTCCCGGTGCCCCGGCCTCGGGGGACGAGCGGGACCCGCCGCTCGGCGCACAGGCGCACCACCTCCAGCACCTGCTCCGGCGCCGTGGCGAACCCGACGAGCGCGGGCAGCGCCTGCCGGCGGCTGTTGTCGTACCCGTAGGGCCAGCGGTCGGCGGGGTCCTCGAGGACGGCCTGCGCGCCGAGGATGGCGCGCAGGCGCCGGCGGAAGGCCGCGTCGGGCTCGGTGTGGCGCATCACCTGGTCGGCCGGCTCCCGGCCGGGGCCCCGGAGGACGTCAGTCCTGGTACTCGAAGAGCTTCACGACCCGCCGGGTTCCCGAGGTGGTGCGGGCGAGCTCGGCGGCCATCCCGGCCTGGGTGCGGCTCACCATCCCCATCAGGTAGACGGTGCCCCGGTTGGCGACCACCTTGATCGCGTCGGAGTCGAAGCCGCGCTCCAGCAGCATGCGGGCCCGGACCTTTGTGGCGAGGGCAGCGTCCTCACCCTGGGAGTCCGTGGAGGCGGGTTTGCCCACCGCGAGCTCGTTCTGCACCTGGCGAACCTTCTCGATGGCGCGCACGCGCTCGGCGAGGGAGGTTCGCGACTCCTCGCTCGGAACCTCGCCGGTGAGGAGCACCACCCCGTTGTAGCTCGTGGCGACCACGTGGCTCAGGGGGGGCAGGGGAGGCCGCGTCGGGTCCAGGAGGTCGCTGTCCCCCGCCGGGGACCGCATCAGCTCGGGGTCGCGGTTGACGAGGTCGTAGACCTTCAGCTCGATGGACTGGTCGTCGAGCTGGGTGCCGACGGTGCGGGGGTCCCCCACCACCGAGGCCGTGCCCACCGCGACCCCCCCCACGACGACCGGGGCGCAACCGGACGCGGTCAGGGCGAGCCAACCGAGGGAGACCGCAACGAGCCAGCTTCTGTAGTGCATGGTGCTAACCCTCCGCGCCGAGCAGCTGCCCGTCCACGAGGTCACACAGGCAGTGCAGGGCGAGAATGTGGACCTCCTGGATCCGGGGGGTCGACGCGGACGGGACCCGGATCTCGATGTCCGTGGGGCGCAGTAGCCCGGCGGCCTCCCCGCCGTCCCGGCCTGTGAGGAGGATAACGTAGAGATCGCGGTCGTGCGCGGCCTCGATCGCGGCGAGCACGTTGCGCGAGTGCCCGCTCGTGGTGATGGCCACCAGGACGTCGCCCGGCTGACCGAGCGCCTTGACCTGACGGGCGAACACCTCGCCGAATTGGTAGTCGTTCGCGACCGAGGTGAGCGTCGAGGTGTCGGTGGTGAGCGCGATGGCGGGCAGGCCCGAGCGCTCGCGCTCGAAGCGGTTCACCATCTCGGAGGCGAAGTGCTGGGCGTCGGCCGCCGACCCGCCGTTGCCGCAGGCGAGCAGCTTGCGCTCGCCGAGGAGCTGCGTGGTGACGAGCTCGGCGGCTCGGGCGACGGAGGGCGCCACGGCCTCGATGGACTCGAGGTGGGCAGCGACGCTGTCCTCGAACAGCTGCCTGACCCGTGCGACGAGGTCCACGGTCTAACCCCCCGGCTCGAAGGCCGCGCGCACCCACTGCACCGCGGGGCCGGCCCCGTCGACCGAGATCACGTCGAAACGGCAGGGCAGGCGGGAGGCGCCGGGGTGGGTGTGCAGGAAGTGCGCCGCGCTCGCCGCGAGCCGCGAGCGCTTGCGCCAGTCGACGGTCTCGGCGCCCGCGCCGAAGGCCCCGTTGCGCCGGTAGCGGACCTCGACGAAGACCAGCGCCTCGCCCTCGCGCATCACGAGGTCGATCTCGCCCCGGCGGGAGCGGTAGTTCCGCGTGACCAGGGCGAGGCCCCGGTCGAGGAGGAAACGCAGCGCCAGCTCTTCTGCCCAGGCGCCCCGGCCGGCGGCCGTGTCCGCCGCGGGTGCGATCACGGTGCGGTGGCGCGCGCGGCCAGGGGCACGGGCACGCCCCCCCGGAACTGGGCCCAGGAGAGGTCGCGGACGACGCGGTTGCCTTCGTCGAGCCGCAGGCGCCCCGTGACCCCCTCGTAGGCCGCACCGGGGCTCGCCCGCAGCCGGCCGAGCTCGCGGACCACCCGGTAGGCGTCGATGCCGAAGGCGATGAGCCGGTTGTAGCCGTCCCGCATCTCCTTCCAGTTCTGCTCGAAGGACTGCTGAAGGGCGGGGTCCACCGCCTCGGGGTGGAGCACCCAGGGCATGTCGGTGAAGACGACCCCGTCGAGGACCAGGTCCTGCTGGGGGTTCGGGACGCCGCCGTAGACGTGGGAGATGGCGTAGACCGGCAGCGAGGCGCCGCCCTGGGCGCTGATCTGGGGCCGGACCTGGCGCGCCTGGGCCGGGGAGCCCACCAGGAACACGAGGCTCGCGGAGGAGCCCGGCCCGGCTCCGGGCTGCAGCGCGCTGCGGACGGCCTGGGCGATGCCCTCGGGCTGCGCCCCGTAGCGGGCCTCCACGGGTGGCTGGCCGCCAGCGGCGACCCAGGCCTCGCGGAACGCCGCGGCCACCCGCGCGCCCCAGTCGCTCTCGGGATGGAGCACGGCCGGCCGGCCGCCCACCTCGGTGAGGGTGCGCCGGGCGACTTCGCGGGCCTCGTCCTCCGGGTTCAGCGCGAACTGGTAGAGCTCGCCCGGGACGGCGGTGTGGGTGTCCGTGCGGTTGAGCGCCAGGATCGGTACCGGCAGCGCGGCCGCCCCGTCCGTGAGCTGCTGGAGCGCGCCCTTGTCGAGTGGGCCGACCACGAAGTCCGCCCCGCCCTCGACGGCCTGGTCCAGGACGGTTCGCACGCTCTCGGGAGTCGCTTCGTACAGGCTCACCCGCGAGCCTCCGCCCCCCGTGCCGGAGCCGAACCAGCCGGCGACGAAGCCCTCGCGGACCGCCCTGCCGGGGGCCACGAACGGCCCGCTCTCGGGCAGGAGGAGCGCGATGTGCGCCGGCATCCCGCCGCGGGCACGGGCGGTCTCGAGCACCTCGGGCACGAGGTCGAGCTCGGCCGGGTGGCCGGGGTAGCGGGCGCGCCAGCCGTCCAGGGCGCGGGCGAGGGCCGCCGGGTCGCGGCCGTGGCGGCGCTGCAGGGCGGCGAGCTCCATCCAGCCGCCGAAGGCGTCCGGGGGCGCCGGCCGATTCTCTTCCAGGGCGCGCGGGCCGGCCCGCCCGAGGAGGTCCCAGATGACGAGGTGGTTGCGCGCGAGGTCGCTGTCGCTGGCCCCGTAGCGCTCCGCGCGCACGCGCTCGCGGGCCGCCTCCACCGGTTGGCCCAGCTGCACCCGGGCGTCGGCGCGGACCATCTGGGCCGTCCAGCGGTCGGCCCGGGGCGTCTGCTCCGGGTAGGTCCCCCCGAGCGTGGCCAGGGCCTGCTCGGCGCGCCGCTCGGCGAGTGCGAACCGCGCCGTGATAATGTCGGAGCGCAGCCGCAGCGCGGCGGGCAGGCCCCGGATCTGCGCCTCGGAATGCACCCGGCGGGCGGTGGCCGCGTCCCCCGCGGAGAGCAGGGCGTCGGCGGCGCTCAGCCGGTAGCCGAGGGCCGTGTCCTTTCCCCGGGCCTGCGCAGCGAGGCGCAGCCAGCTGTCCGCGGCCTCGCGGTGGCGTCCCGCGGCCGAGAGCTGACGGGCCTCCGCGTCGGGTGCCGGACCGCTCTCGCGCTCGGGGGGGATGGTCACGCAGCCGGCCAGCGTGGCCAGCAGGGGAAAGAGAAACAAAAGGCGGCGCGCGCGCCCTGGCGCCTGTTTCACCGGGGTGTTTCCGCTCGGGATGGGGCGGCCAAAGTAGCCAACGGGGGACCGACGTGTCAATCGAAGCGGGTACGCTGTACGTGGTCGCGACGCCCATCGGCAACCTCTCCGACCTGAGCCCCCGGGCCCTGGACACCCTGCGCGGGGTGTCCGCGGTGGCCGCGGAGGACACCCGCCACACGGCGGTGCTGCTGCGCCACTACGGCGTGCAGACGCCGACGGTCTCGCTCCACGAGCACAACGAGCGCCAGGCGGTCCCGCGCCTGGTCGCGCGCCTGCGGGCCGGCGAGGCCCTGGCGCTCGTCTCGGACGCCGGGACCCCGCTCGTGAGCGATCCCGGGTGTCTCCTCGTCGCCGAGGCCCGGTCCGCCGGGGTACCCGTGCGGCCCGTGCCGGGCCCCAGTGCGCTCGCGGCCGCGCTCTCGGTGGCCGGGCTCGCCGCCGACCGCTTCGTGTTCGAGGGCTTCCTGCCGTCCCGGGGCGCGGCGCGCCGGGCCCGGCTGCAGGCGCTGGCCGGGGAGGAGCGCACCCTGGTGTTCTATGAGGCCCCGCACCGGATCCGCGAGTCCCTCCGGGACCTGGGGGAGGTCTTCGGCCCCGGGCGCCAGGGACTGTTGGCCCGGGAGCTCACCAAGGTCTTCGAGGAGACGCACCGGGCGACGCTGGCGGAGCTCGAGGAGTGGGTGGCGGAGCGCCCCGAGCGCGAGCGGGGGGAGTTCGTGATCGTCGTCGAGGGCCGCGAGCCCACGCCGGCCGAGGACGTGGGCCCCGACGACGACCGCGTCCTGCGGGTCCTCCTGAAGGAGCTCCCCGCCTCGACCGCCGCGACCCTCACCGCCCAGCTCACCGGGAAGCCGCGCCGCGCCCTCTACGCCCGGGCCGTGGAACTCTCCGGCGAGGCGTGAGGGCGCAGGGCCCTGGGGCTTGCGCCGGGGCCCCGCGCCGCCGACACTGGGCGTGGGAGTCGGCCGGACAGTCGCTGCGGCTTCGCAGCCGTGGAGGAAAGTCCGGGCTCCACAGGGCAAGGTGCCAGGTAACGCCTGGGGGGCGCGAGCCCACGGAAAGTGCCACAGAAAACACACCGCCTACGTGCGCCGGGCGACCGGCGCGCCGGTAAGGGTGAAAAGGTGCGGTAAGAGCGCACCGCGCCGACGGTAACGCCGGTGGCAGGGTAAACCCCACCTGGAGCAAGACCGAATAGGGGAAGTCGCCGCCCTCGTGCGGCGAAGGCGTGGCCCACGCCCTTCCCGGGTAGGTCGCTCGAGGTGCGCGGCGACGCGCACCCCAGATGAATGACTGTCCTCGACAGAACCCGGCTTACAGGCCGGCTCCCTCCTCTCTCCGGCCGCCCTCCCGGCGGCGCCCCACCCTTCGGCGGATCCTCGTCCTGCGGGTCCCGATTTCTCGCCCTTCGCCCGCCGCGCTCGATGGTGAGTGAACAGTTTAAGGTCACTCATCAATGCCATGATTCGGATGAAATTTATGCTGGATCCGGCACCATGTCGATTTCCTCTTCGGGCTCTATAACCAATTGTTTGGAATGATTTTTATAGCCACCGAGACCTCGCGGGAAGCTTTCCTTGACTCTGAAAAAAGTGGCTCTTCATAATTGGCTTTAGTGGTAAAAAGTGGTAGAAAATGGGCTGGAAGGGGATAGGGGGGAGTTGCGGTGTTCCGGGGGGATGTCCCGCTCAGTCTCGACCCCAAGGGTAGACTCGCGATTCCGACGCGCTACCGCGACCGCCTGGTCGAAACGTGCGGCGGGGTGCTCGTGGCCACCGTCAGCCTCACCGAGCGCTGCCTCGTCGTGTACCCGTCCTCCGCCTGGCGCGCCATCGAAGACCAGCTGAAGGCCCTGCCCGCCCTGGACCCTCAGGCCCAGACCATCAACCGCCTCCTGATCGGGCATGCCAGCGACTGCGAGATGGACGGACAGGGCCGGATCCTCGTCCCCGCCACCCTGCGCGAATGGGCCGGTCTCGACCGCCGCGTGCGCATGATTGGCCAGATCCACAAGTTCGAGCTCTGGGACGAGGACGCCTGGGCGGCCCGGCGCGCGGAACTGCTGGACCAGGTGGGCGGGCTGCTCCGGGAGCCCTCCGAAGCCTTGCGCTCGCTGGTGCTGTAGAACCCGGCACCGTGCGTCACGGAGTCCCATGCCCGAGCACCGACCGGTTCTCCTGCGCGAGGTCATCGAGGCCCTTCGCCCCGGGGAGGGCGGCGTCTTCGTGGACTGCACCTTCGGCCGGGGAGGGCACGCTGGAGCCCTGCTCGAGCGGGTCGGTCCCGGAGGCCGGGTGATCGGGCTGGACCGCGACCCGGAGGCGGTGGCCGCCGCACGGCGCTGGGCAGAGACCGACCCGCGCCTCGTCGTGCGCGCCGCTCCCTTCTCCGCGCTCGCCCGCGAGGCCGCCGACCTCGGGGTGGCCGGCAAGGTGGACGGGGTGCTCTTCGACCTCGGGGTCTCCTCGCCGCAGCTCGATGCACCCGAGCGGGGCTTCAGCTTCCTGCGCGAGGGCCCCCTCGACATGCGCATGGACCCCGGCGCCGGCCCCTCCGCAGGAGAGTGGCTCGACACCGCCGACGAGGCCGAGATCGTGAGCGTGCTGCGCAGCTACGGGGAGGAGCCGCAGGCACGCCGGATCGCCGCCGCGATCGTGCGCGCTCGCCCCATCGCCACCACGCGGGAGCTGGCCGCGGTCATCGAGCAGGCCGTGCCGCGCCGCGCCCGCGACCACCACCCGGCCACGCTCACCTTCCAGGCCATCCGGATCTTCATCAACCGGGAGCTCGAGGAGCTCGACAGCGTCCTGCCCCAGTGCCTGGACGTCCTGCGCCCCGGCGGCCGGCTCGCCGTCATCTCCTTCCACTCCCTGGAGGACCGCCGGGTCAAGCGCTTCATCCGGGACGAGGCGCGGGGCGACCCCTATCCCCGCGACCTGCCGGTGGCGGCCGCCGCGCTGCACCCCCGCCTGCACCCCGTGGGCCGCGCCGTGCGCGCGACCGAGGAGGAGGTGCGGGAGAACCCCCGGGCGCGCAGCGCCGTGCTGCGCGTGGCGGAGAAGCTCTGATGTGGGACCGGATCCGGGTCTGGCTGACCGTGGCGCTCGGGCTCGCCGTGTTCGTCTCCGCGGTGTCCGTCGTCTACGTGAAGCACGCCTCGCGCAAGCTCTTCGTGGAGCTGCAGGCGCTCGAGCGCGCCCGTGACGGCCTCAACGTGGAGTGGGAGCAGCTGCACCTGGAGCAGAGCACCTGGGCGACCCACGGGCGCATCGAGTCCATGGCCCGGGACCGGCTCGGGATGCAGGTGCCAGACGCCGAGTCCATCGTGCTGGTGAGGCCATGAGACCGGACCCCGCCTTCGTCGCCTACCCCGGACGCCGGCGCGTCGTCCTGGCGTTCCTGTCGCTGCTCACGCTCGCGCTCCTCGGGCGGGCCCTCGGGCTCGTCCTGGTGGACGGGGAGTTCCTGCTGACCCAGGGGGACGCCCGGGCGCTGCGCACCGTGGCGGTGCCGACCCACCGCGGGATGATCCTGGACCGCAACGGCGAGCCCCTCGCGGCCAGCACCGCGGTGGAGTCGGTGTGGGTCAACGCGAAGGAGCTCGTGACCGCGCGTGAGCGCTGGCCGGAGCTGGCGCGGGCGCTGGGCATGAGCGCCAAGCACCTCGAGCAGCTCCTCTCGGGGCGGCTCAACCGGGAATTCGTCTACCTGCGCCGCCACCTCGAGCCGGGGCTCGCGGAGCAGGTGAAGGACCTGGGGATCGCCGGGGTCTACCTGCAGCGCGAGTACCGCCGCTTCTACCCCACCGGCGAGGTGACCGGCCACGTGGTGGGCTTCACCGACGTGGACGACGTGGGCCAGGAGGGGATCGAGCTCGCCTACGACCACTGGCTGCGGGGGACTGCGGGGGCGAAGCGGGTGATCCGGGACGGCCGCGGGCGGATCGTCGAGGACGTGGAGAGCATCAAGGCCCCGCAGCCGGGTCGGGACCTCTACCTCAGCATCGACCGGCGCCTCCAGTACCTCGCCTACCGCGAGCTGAAGGCCGCCGTGAAGGAGCACCGGGCGCGGGGCGGGTCGGTGGTGATGCTGGACGCCCGCACGGGCGAGGTCCTGGCGATGGTGAACCAGCCGGCCTACAACCCGAACAACACCGCCGACCGCGTGGGCGCCAGGTTCCGCAACCGGGCGGTGACCGACGTCTTCGAGCCCGGCTCCACCGTCAAGCCCTTCACGGTGGCCGCCGGCCTGGAGGCGGGCACCATCCGCCCGGAGACGATCATCGACACCAGCCCCGGCACGCTCAAGGTCGGCCGCCTCACGGTGCGCGACGTCCACAACTGCGGGGCGGTGGACGTGGGCGGCGTGATCCGGAAGTCGAGCAACGTGGGGGCGACCAAGATCGCCCTCTCCATGCCCGCCCAGTCCCTGTGGCGGGTGTTCCACGGCGTGGGGTTCGGCCAGCCGACCGGGAGCGACTTCCCCGGCGAGGTCTTCGGCATCCTGACCGACCCGAAGCGCTGGGGCGAGGTGCACCGCGCCACGCTGTCCTACGGGTACGGTCTGAACGTCACCGCGCTGCAGCTCGCCCGGTCCTACCTCGCCTTCGCCTCCGACGGATTCCTGCCCCCGGTCACGGTGCTACGGCGCGACGGCGTGGAGCGGGGCGAGCGCGTGCTCTCGGCCCAGTCCGTGCGCCAGGTGCGCCGCATGCTCGAGTCGGTCGCGGAGGAGGGTGGTACGGGCACCAAGGCCCGGGCGGTGGGCTACCGCGTGGGTGGCAAGACGGGTACGGCCAAGAAGACCGCCGACGGCCACTACACGAGCAACCGCTACCTCGCCCTCTTCTCGGGGCTCGCCCCCGTCAGCGCGCCGCGCCTGGTGATGGCCGCCACCATCGACGAGCCATCGGGTGACGCCTATTACGGGGGCCAGGTGGCGGCGCCGGTGTTCGGGCGGATCGTGGGTGAGGCCCTGCGCATCCTGGGTGTGCCGCCGGACGACACCAACGCGGCTCCCCAGCGCCTGGCGCTGGGCTCCGACGCGCTGGCGGCGCGCACGCCCCCTGCCGGGGGAGGACTCTAGAGGTGACGGCGCCGATGCAACCCGCCGACACGAGCCTCGCCGCCCTGCTGCGCGGCCTGGTGGAGCTGCCCGAGGGTGGCCCCGAGGTCACCGGGCTCGCTCTCGACAGCCGGGTGGTGAGCCCGGGAGACCTCTTCTTCGCCCTCGCCGGCAGCGCCACGGACGGGCGGCGGTTCGTCGACGACGCGCTCGCCCGGGGGGCCTGCGCCGTGGTCGAGGAGGCCCCGGTCGCGGTGGTGGGGGTGCGCGCAGGCGTGCCCGTCGTCGGGGTCCCTCACCTGCAGCAGCGGGTGGGCGTGGTAGCGGACCGCTTCTTCGGCCACCCCTCGGCGGACCTCTGGGTGGCCGGCGTCACCGGGACCAACGGCAAGACCACGGTGAGCCACCTGATCGCCCAGGCCGTGACCACCCACGGGGCGCCGCCCGCCGGCGAGCCCTGCGGTGTCCTCGGGACGCTCGGCTACGGCGTCTTCGGCGAGCTCCACCCGGGCCGCCACACCACCCCTGACGCCGTCACCGTGCACCGGCTCCTCGCCGGCTTCCGGGACCGGGGGGTGCGCCACGTGGCCATGGAGGTGTCCTCCCACGCCCTCGTCCAGGGGCGGGTGAACGGCGTCGCCTTCGACGTGGCGATCTTCACCAACCTGACCCGCGACCACCTGGATTACCACGGCGACCTGAAGACCTACGGCGAGGCGAAGCTGCGCCTGTTCGAGCTCGAGGGCCTGGGGGCCGCGGTCGTGAACCTGGACGACCCCTTTAGCGCGTCGATCCTGGGGCGCCTGGCGCCCGGGGTCGAATCCCTCGGCTACAGCCTCTCCGACGACCCCCGGGCCCGGGTGCGCGCCCGCACCCTGGAGATCGGGCCCCAGGGTGTGCGCATGGAGGTCGTGACGCCGGCGGGCGAGGGCGTCCTGGCGAGCCCGCTCCTCGGGCGCTTCAACGCCGGCAATCTGCTGGCGGCCCTGGGGGCCCTGCTGACCCTGCGCCTGCCGCTCCCGCGGCTCCTGCAGGGCCTCGGCGAGGCTCGCCCCGTGGCCGGCCGGATGGAGCGCCACGGGGGCCAGGGCGGCCAGCCGCTCGTGGTCATCGATTACGCCCACACCCCGGACGCCCTGCAGAGCGTGCTCGCCACCCTGCGGGAGCAGACCCGCGGGCGGCTCACCTGCGTCTTCGGCTGCGGCGGCGAGCGCGACCGGGGCAAGCGCCCGGAGATGGGCGCGGTGGCCGAGCGCCTCGCCGACGAGGTGATCGTCACCGACGACAACCCCCGGCGCGAGGACGGCGCGGTCATCGTTGACGACATCCTCGCGGGCCTGGCGTGGCCTGACCGCGCCCGGGTGCAGCGGGACCGGGAGCGGGCCATCGCCCTGGCGCTCGCGGACGCGGGAAGCGAGGACGTGGTCCTGGTCGCCGGCAAGGGCCACGAGGACTACCAGGAAGTCAACGGCGTGCGCCGCCCCTTCAGCGACCAGGCGGTGGTCGGGGCGCTGCTCGCGGAGCGCGGCCCGTGATCCGGCTCGGCACCCGCGAGGCGGCGGAGCTCCTCGGCGGAACGCTCACGGGCGCGGACGTGCCCTTCGAGGGCTGCGGAATGGACACCCGCACCCTGCCGGCGGGCGCGCTCTTCGTCGCCCTGCCGGGCACCCGGGTCGACGGCCACGATTTCGTGGAGCGCGCCCGGGAGCGCGGCGCCGCCGCGGCGCTCGTGTCCCGGCCGGTCGCGACCACCCTGCCCACCGTCCGGGTGGCCGACACGCGCGAGGCCCTCGGCCGGCTCGCCGCGAACTGGCGGGGCCGCTTCCGGCTCCCGCTCGTGGGCGTGACCGGGAGCAACGGCAAGACTACGGTCAAGGAGATGACCGCGGCGGTTCTCGGGGGCCTCGGCCCGACGCTGGCGACCGAGGGCAACCTGAACAACGACATCGGCGTGCCCCTCACGCTCGCGCGGCTTGGGCCCGAGCACCGCTTCGCCGTCGTGGAGATGGGCGCCAACCACCCGGGCGAGATCGCCAGTCTCTGCGTGCTCGCCCGGCCGCAGGTGGGCGTGGTGACCCACTGCGCGCCCGCCCACCTGGAAGGGTTCGGCAGCGTGGAGGGCGTGGCCCGGGCCAAGGGCGAGCTGTTCCAGGCCCTGCCCGCCGAGGGCACGGCGGTCGTCAACGCCGACGACGCCTACGCCGGGCTCTGGACCCGGATCTCCGCCGCCGGCCGGCGCCTCACCTTCGGGCTCGAGGCGGCGGCCGACGTGACGGGCCGCTGGGAGCCGCGGGACACGGGCAGCCGGGTGCACCTGGTGACGCCGGCGGGCGAGGCGGACCTGCGCCTGGCGCTCCCCGGGCGGCACAACGTGATGAACGCCCTGGCCGCGGCCGCCGTGGCGCTGGCCCTCGACGTGCCCCTGGACGCGGTGGTGCGGGGCCTCGAGTCGGTGCGCTCCGTGCGGGGCCGCCTGCAGGTCCGTGAGGCCCGGGGGCTGCGGGTCCTCGACGACACCTACAACGCCAATCCGGGGTCGGTCGCGGCGGCGCTGGCCGTGCTCGCCACCTCTCCCGGCCGGCGCTGGCTCGTGCTCGGGGACATGGGCGAGCTGGGCGCGGAGTCGGCGGAGCTTCACCGGCGGATGGGCCGGCTCGCCCGCGAGGCCGGGGTGGAGCGCCTGTGGACGCTGGGGGCCCTCGCGGCCCTCGCGGCGGAGTCCTTCGGGGACGGGGGGCGCCCGTTCCCGAGCCACGCCGCCCTGGCCGAGGCGCTGCGCTCCGAGGCCGAGCCGCCGGCCACGATTCTGGTCAAGGGTTCCCGCTCCATGACCATGGAGCGGGTGGTCGAAGCCCTGGTGGGAGAGGGCTAGCGAATGTTGCTCTGGCTTGCCGAGCTCCTGGCCCATCAGCACCGGGGCTTCCACGTCTTCCAGTACCTCACGCTGCGGGCCGTCCTCGGCGTCCTGACCGCGCTGGTGATCTCCCTGCTGGTGGGGCCGCGGATGATCCGGCGCCTCAGCCGCCACCAGATCGGCCAGACGGTGCGCGACGACGGGCCCCAGACCCACCTGGCCAAGGCCGGCACCCCCACCATGGGGGGCGCCCTCATCCTCGTCGCGATCGCCGCGACCACGCTGCTCTGGGCCGACCTCGGCAATCGCCGGGTCTGGGTCGCCCTGGTGGTGACGCTGCTGTTCGGGGCGGTGGGCTGGGCGGACGATTACATCAAGCTGGTGGCCAAGAACCCCCGCGGCCTGCCGGCGCGCTGGAAGTACTTCTGGCAGTCGGTGATCGGGCTGGGCGCCGCGGTGTTCCTCTACGCCACCGCGAGCGTGCCCGCCGACACCGCGCTCATCGTGCCCCTCTTCAAGAACATCGTCGTCGACCTCGGCTGGTGGTTCATCCCCCTCACCTACCTGGTCGTGGTGGGGAGCAGCAACGCGGTGAACCTGACCGACGGGCTCGACGGCCTCGCCATCATGCCCACCGTCCTGGTGGCGGGGGCGCTCGGCATCTTCGCCTACGTGATGGGCAACGCCCAGTTCACCCACTACCTCGGTTTCCCGCTGGTCCCCGGCGCGGGTGAGCTCGTGGTGCTGTGCGGGGCGATCGTCGGCGCCGGCCTCGGTTTCCTCTGGTTCAACACCTACCCGGCCCAGGTCTTCATGGGGGACGTGGGGGCGCTCGCCCTCGGCGCCGCCCTCGGCACCATCGCCGTGTTGGTGCGCCAGGAGCTGGTCCTGGTCGTCATGGGCGGGATCTTCGTGATGGAGACCGTGTCCGTCATCCTGCAGGTCGCGTCCTTCCAACTGACCGGGCGCCGGATCTTCCGCATGGCGCCCCTGCACCACCACTTCGAGCTCAAGGGCTGGCCCGAGCCGCGCGTGATCGTCCGCTTCTGGATCGTCACCGTGGTCCTGGTCCTGGCCGGGCTCGCCACGCTGAAGGTCCGGTGAGCGACATGGCAGGCCGACGCGTCGAATCCTCCCTGCGCACCCTCCCGGGCGACCCCGCCCGGACTGGCCCGACCGTGGTCGTCGGCCTCGGCAAGACCGGGCTGTCGTGCGTGCGCTACCTCGCCCGGCGCGGCCTGCCCTTCGAGGTGCTCGACACCCGGGCCGCGCCCCCCGGTCTCGAGGCCCTGCAGCGCGAGCTCCCCGGCGTCCAGCCGGTGCTGGGGCCCCTGGACCCCGAGCGCCTGCGCCGGGCGTCCCGCGTCGTGCTGAGCCCCGGTGTGCCGCGGCGCGAGCCGGCGGTGGCCGGCGCGCTCGCCGCCGGGGTGCCGGTGGTGGGCGACATCGAGCTGTTCGCGCACGAGGCCACGGCGCCGGTGGTCGCGATCACCGGCTCGAACGGCAAGAGCACGGTGACGACGCTGGTGGGCGACATGGCCCGGGACCAGGGTCGCGACGTGCGGGTGGGGGCGAACCTGGGAACGCCGGCCCTCGATCTCCTCGGGGACCGGGAGCCCGACCTCTACGTGCTCGAGCTCTCCAGCTTCCAGCTCGAGACCACCGACTCCCTGGACGCGACGGTGGCCACCGTGCTCAACGTGAGCCCCGACCACATGGACCGCTACGACTCGGTCGGCGAGTACGCCGCGGCCAAGGCGCGGGTGTTCCGGGGCACGGGGACGATGGTTCTGAACCGGGACGACCCGTGGGTCGTGGGGATGGCCACCGCGGGCCGCCCCACCCTGGGCTTCACTCTGCGCGCCCCGCAGGCGGGCGACTTCGGGCTGCTGGACCGCGCCGGCGAGCCGTGGCTCGCCCGGGGCAGTGAGCCGCTGCTGCCCGAGGCGGAGCTGCGGATCCGGGGGCGCCACAACACCGCCAACGCCCTCGCCGCGCTCGCCCTCGCGGAGGTCGTCGGGCTCTCCCGCGCGGGGATGCTCGAGACCCTGCGCCGCTTCCCCGGGCTCGCCCACCGCTGCCAGTGGGTAGCGGCGTCCCGTGGTGTGGACTGGTACAACGACTCGAAGGGCACGAACGTGGGGGCGACCATCGCCGCGGTCCAGGGGCTGCGGCCCCGGGGGCAGGTGGTCCTCATCGCCGGTGGCGACGGCAAGGGCGCGGATTTCGGCGACCTGCGCGAGGTCCTCCCGGGCCTGGTGCGGGCGGTGGTGCTGATCGGCCGGGACGGGCCGCGGATCGGTGAGGCACTCGCGGGTGCACTGCCGACCGTCTCCGCCGCGGACATGGCGGGGGCGGTGGCCGAGTGCCGGCGCCTCGCGGAGCCCGGGGACGCGGTGCTCCTGTCGCCCGCCTGCGCGAGCTTCGACATGTTCCGGGGCTACGACCACCGGGGTGAGGTCTTCGTCGAGGCCGTGCGCCAGGAGCTGGGGGCGTGAGAAAGCTCGCCGCAGCCGGGGCCATTCCCGCCAGCGAGGCGCCCGCGCGCCACTCGCTCGCGGCCCGGCACGACCTCTGGCTGATGGGCGCGTTCGCCGCGATCCTGACGCTCGGGCTCGTGATGGTGGCCTCGGCCTCGATCGCGCTCGCCGACCGCCAGACGGGGCAGCCGCTCTACTACCTCTGGCGCCAGCTGGGCTACACCGCTGCCGGCGTCCTGCTGATGGCGCTGACGGTGCGCATCCCGCTCGCCCGCTGGCGCGCCCACGGCCCGCTGCTGCTGTTCGCGAGCGTGGTGCTGCTGGGGCTGGTCCTGGTCCCCGGGGTCGGCCGCGAGGTGAACGGCAGCTACCGCTGGATCCCGCTCGGCCCCATCAACATGCAGCCCTCCGAGCTGGCGAAGCTGTTCATGATCCTGTTCCTCGCCGGCTACCTGGTGCGCCGGGGGCACGAGGTGCGCACCCGCTTCAGCGGCTTCGCCAAGCCCATGGCGCTGCTCGTGGGCATCTCCGGGCTGCTCCTGATGGAGCCGGACTACGGTGCGACGGCGGTGCTGTTCGCGACCACCCTGGGCATGCTCTTCCTCGGGGGGGTCCCCCTCGTGCTCTTCCTCGGCTGGGTCGCCGCCGGGCTCGGGGTGATGGTGGCGATGGTGCTGCTCGCGCCCTACCGGCTGCAGCGCCTGACCACCTTCATGGACCCCTGGGTCGACCCCTTCAACACCGGCTTCCAGCTGACCCAGGCCCTGATCGCCGTCGGGCGCGGGCAGTGGCTCGGCGTGGGGCTCGGGGGCAGCGTCCAGAAGCTCTTCTATCTCCCGGAGGCCCACACCGACTTCCTGGTCGCGGTGCTCGCCGAGGAGCTCGGGCTGCTGGGGCTGCTGGTCGTCGTGGGGCTCTTCGCGTTCGTGGTCCTGCGTGCCTTCCAGCTCGCGCGCCAGGCCGAGGACCGCGAGGACCCGTTCGCCGCGTACGTCGGCTACGGCATCGGCCTGTCCCTCGCCCTGCAGGCCCTGGTGAACGTGGGCGTGAACCTCGGCGCGCTCCCCACCAAGGGGCTGACGCTCCCCCTCATGAGCTACGGCGGCTCGAGCATGCTCGTGAACTGCCTGGCGGGCGGGCTGCTCCTGCGCCTGGCGCAGGAGCAGCGGCTGGGAGGCGCGCGGTGAGCGGCCCCGTGACGACCCCTGCGCGCTCCGTCCTGGTGATGGCCGGCGGCACCGGAGGCCACGTCTACCCCGCGCTCGCGGTGGCCGACCACCTGCGCGGCCAGGGCCAGCGGGTGGAGTGGCTCGGGACGGCCGCGGGGTTGGAGTCCCGGGTGGCGCCCGCCCACGGCTTCGCGCTGCACCGCATCGACGTGGCGGGGCTCCGCGGCAAGGGCGGGGCGGCCTGGCTCGCCGCCCCCGTGCGCCTGGTGCGGGCGCTCTTCCAGGCCTGGCGGGTGGTGGGCGCGTCGCGGCCCGACGTCGTCCTCGGACTCGGCGGGTTCGTCAGTGGGCCCGGAGGGCTGGCGGCGTGGCTGCGGGGCCGCCCCCTCGTCATCCACGAGCAGAACGCGGTGCCGGGGCTGACCAACCGGCTGCTCTCGCGCGTCGCCCGCGTGGTGCTGGAGGCCTTCCCCGGGAGCTTCCCCGCCCGCGCCCGCGCCCGGCACACGGGCAACCCGGTGCGCGCCGCGCTCGCCGGGGTCCCGGCGCCGGAGGCCCGCCTGGCCGGGCGCGAGGGCCCCCTGCGCCTGCTGGTCCTCGGCGGCAGCCAGGGTGCGCGCGCCCTCAACGAGGCCGTGCCGGCCGCGCTCGCGGTGCTGCCCGACCCCGGTGCGGTCACCGTGTGGCACCAGGCCGGCCCCGCGCAGCTGGAGGCGGCGCGCGAGGCCTACGCCCGGGCCGGCGTGCCGGTGCGCCTGGCCGGTTTCATCGAGGACATGGCCGAGGCCTACTCCTGGGCCGACCTGGTCCTCTGCCGCGCCGGGGCCATGACCCTGGCAGAGCTGTGGGCCGTGGGGCTCGGCGCGGTGCTGGTGCCGTTCCCCTTCGCGGTGGACGACCACCAGAGCCACAACGCCCGCTACGGCGCGCAGCGCGGGGCGGCGATCGCGGTGCCCCAGCCGGAGCTCTCGGCCGAGCGCTTGGCCCGGCTGCTGGACGAGCTGGCGGGGGACCGGGGGCGGGTCCTCACCATGGCCCGGGCGGCCCGCGCCCTGGCGGTCCCCGACGCGGCGGAGCGGGTGGCCCGCGCCTGCCTGGAGGTGTGCGATGGCTGATGCGCCCGTGAGCGTTCCCCCGGCCGTGCGCCGGGAAGGCAATGGCACCGCCTGGATGCGCCGCATCGAGCGGGTGCACTTCGTCGGCATCGGCGGCGTCGGCATGAGCGGGATCGCGGAGGTGCTGGCGACCCTCGGGTACCGGGTCTCGGGCTCGGACGTGAAGGAAGGCCCTGCCACCCGCCGGCTGCAGGGCATGGGGGTGCGCGTCTTCCTCGGCCACGAGGCGAGCCAGGTGGAAGGGGTGGACGTGGTGGTCGTCTCCTCGGCGGTCCGCCGCGACAACCCCGAGGTGGTCCGCGCGCGGGAGCTGCGGGTGCCCGTGGTGCCCCGCGCGGAGATGCTCGCCGAGCTCATGCGCTTCCGGCAGGGGATCGCGGTGGCCGGGACCCACGGCAAGACCACCACCACGAGCCTGGTGGCGAGCGTGCTCGCCGAGGGTGGCCTCGACCCGACCTTCGTCATCGGCGGCCGGCTGAACAGCGCGGGC
>JAGNLM010000018.1:0-21764 GCA_017999615.1 Gammaproteobacteria bacterium
AGCGCGACGTTCCTGCTGGGGGTCTCGCTGCTCTACGGGGGAAGCGGGTCCCTCGCGCTCTCCGCGTTCAGCACGGCGCTCGGCTCCCGGGACGTGCTGGCCACGGCCGGCGTCGTGCTCGTGCTCTCCGCGTTCTTCCTGAAGGCGGCCGTGGTGCCGTTCCACACCTGGGCCCCCGACGCGTACGAGGCCGCCAGCGTTCCGGTGACGGCCTACATGGCGGCGGTGGTCAAGGCTGGGGTCCTCTTCGCTGTGCTGCGCCTGTTCGCCCTGGCGCCGGCCGAGCGGCCCCTCGTGGACCTCCTCGCCCTGCTGCCGCTCGCCTCGATGGTCTGGGGCAATCTGGCGGCGATGCGCCAGGATGGCCTCCGGCGCCTCATCGCCTACTCCTCCATCGCCCACGCCGGCTACCTCTTCTACGCGTTTCTCGGGGACGGTCCCGGCCGCTTCCAGGCCGTCACGTTCTACCTCCTCGCCTACGGCCTGATGAACGTGCTGGCGCTCGCCGCGCTGCCCCCGGGCGGGGACGACGTCGCGCGGGACCGTCTCGAGCGACTGAAGGGGCTCTTCCAGCGCCAGCCCTATGCGGCGTGGATGATCGCCGTGGCGATGCTCTCCCTTGCCGGGATCCCCCCGTTTCCCGGCTTCGTCGCGAAGTTCCTCGTCTTCAAGAACGTGGTCGCGGGCGGCTACCCGGTCTATGCGGTCCTGGGCCTGGTCGGCAGCTACCTCGGCCTCTATTTCTACCTGCGGGTGATCCAGTACCTGTTCATGGCCGCCCCGTCCGCGGCCGAGGAAGCGCCAGCGCCCGAGGGGGAGGGGGCCCCCGGCCGCCTGGCGTTGGCCGCCACGGCGCTGTGCCTCCTTCCTGCCATCCTGATCGCGCTCTTCCCCGGCTGGGTCATCGACCGCCTCGGCGGCTGAGGCAGCCCCAGGGGATAAGGATATCCTTATGGCGCGGGCACGCGCGGATGGGCTAGCCTGATTGCCACAGGTTAAGCGAGTCCGCCGCTCCCGGGTTTACTCCGATGGGGGCAGGCCGGAACGGAAACCCGCCGGTTGCCCCTCAGGAGGTGCCATGACGACCACGCTGCTCCTGCTGCTCGGGTTCCTTGTCACCTTCGTGATGCTGGGCGCGGCGGTGCGTGCCCTCAACCGCTGTTCCTGCCGGCAGCGGGAGGGCTGACAGAGGGCGAATGACCCGGGTGTACGCCGATATGGTAGGGTGAAGGGCGGAGCGGACTCGAGCAGGCGTCCTCGGACCCGGGCATGAATCGATTCCAGCGTGCTGCGCTGGCTGCAGTGACAGCCGGCAGCGCAGCACTCAGCGGCTGTCAGTTCCTGATGCCCTCGGGGAAGAGCGAGGTCGTGTCCGCTTGGGCGACCTTCGAGCAGGCGGAAGCCGTCCTGGCCGCCGTCGAACCCTACCGGACCACTCGGGACGAAGTGCACGCCGCCGGCCTGGACCCGCGGGTCGACTCGACCGTCTCCATCCTCAACTTTGCCGACGTGCTGCAGCGGTTCTCCATCAGTGCCCTGGCCGACCCCGACGGCTTCGAGCGTGGCATCCAGGACTGCCTGCGGGCGGGGCAGCGCTGCGCGGCCTATGCGGTCAAGGCCGAGAAGGTCCGCAGCAAGAGGGTGGGCAACTTCTGGCTCGACCTGCTGAATTTCAAGCGGGAAACGGAGTCCACGGGCTGGAATTTCAACGCACTGGTCCTGTTCGTGGACGACCTGGTCGTGTACCGGCTCACGGGCGGTCAGCCACGCGTCCACGCCTACGAGGTGAAGCGCCAGCCTCTCGGTCCGCTGCAGAACATCGGCGAATCACTGCGCCCCAACATTCCCTGAAGGGTCCCTGAAGGGCCGGACCCCGCTGACGGGGGGGGGCCGGGTCAGGCGGCGCCGGTCAGGCGGTGCAGCGCCTCGCGATACTTCTCGCTGGTCTTCGCCACCACCTCCGGGGGGAGTTGCGGGCCCGGGGCCTGCTTGTTCCAGCCGATGCTCTCGAGCCAGTCCCGCACGTACTGTTTGTCGAAGCTGGGGGGAGTCACCCCCGGTGCGTAGCTCTCGGCCGGCCAGAAGCGGGAGGAGTCGGGCGTCAGGGCCTCGTCGATGAGGTAGAGAACGCCTGACTCGTCGAGCCCGAACTCGAACTTCGTGTCCGCGATGAGGATGCCCCGGCCGGCGGCGTACTCGGCTGCCTCGCGGTACAGGGCGATCGCCGCGTCGCGGACCTGGCGGGCGATGGCCCGTCCCACGATCTCCTCCGCCCTCTCGAAACTGATGTTCTCGTCGTGGGCGCCCGCTTCGGCCTTGGTGGACGGAGTGAAGAGCGGCTGGGGTAGCTTCTCCGCCTCACGCAGGCCGGCAGGCAGGGGAATACCGCTCACGCTCCCGTGCCTCTGGTACTCCTTCCACCCGGACCCCACCAGATACCCCCGCACGATCGCCTCGATGGGCAGGGGCCTCAGCTTCTTCACCACGACGGACCGCCCCGAGACCTGCGGGCGTTCCTCCCCCGGGACCACCGATTCCGGCGTGATGCCGGTCAGTTGATTGGGAATGAGATGGCCCAGCCGGGAGAACCAGAAATCGGAGATCCTCGTCAGCACTTCGCCCTTCCCGGGGATGGGGGTGGGGAGCACCACGTCGAAGGCCGAGAGGCGGTCGGTGGTGACGATGAGGAGCAGGTCCTCGCCGACCGCGTAGATGTCCCGCACCTTGCCGCGGGCCACGAGGGGCAGGCTGTGGAGCTGGGATTGGAACAGCACGTTCGCCATCTGGGCTCCCGACGTTCGTGTTGAGGGGGAAGCCGCCAGCCGCTGGGCCGCTACCCGCGACGGGTGGGATGCTCACCGCGCATTATGGGGCGACTTCTTTCAGAGGGCGAGGCCGCCGCCTTGCCCGGGACCTTAGAGCAGGTAGAACTCCCAGTATCCGCCCTGCGAGCGTGGGCTATCCTGCCAGGGGATTGTCGCGACCTTCGAGTGAGCGGACGGCTACGCATCGTCAGGATGCACGCCACGAACTCGCGGTCGCGGCGCGAGCTGCTGGGAAAACAGTCGGCTGATGAGAGGGTTGCGATGATGCATGCGAGATCGGTTGCGCTGACAGCAGTGCTGCTGGCGGTGACGGGGTGCGCGAGCACCGGGCCGCAGCACTCGGGCTTCATCCAGAACGAGCCTGTGATGCAGGAGGAGAAGGACGCCGAGGGAACCGTTCACCGTTACGTCAGCCCGAAACTCTCGTCGGGGGCATACACGAAGGTGCTGGTGGAACCGGTCCAGCTCTACCCGGAGCCCCAACCGAGCGAGAAGGTCGACGCGGCGACACTCCGTCAGGTGCGGGACTACATGGACCAGGCCTGGCGCCGGGAGTTGGGCAAGCGGGTCGGGCTCGCGAGCGGCCCCGGGCCCGGCGTCGCCCGGGTGCGCACGGCGCTCACGGGCGTGAAGGCGGAGAGCGCGAGCCTGAAGCCGTACCAATACCTCCCGGTGGCCCTGGTCGCGACCGCCGCGGCGGAGGCGGGCGGGTTGCGCTCGAAGGACGTGCGGCTCTTCGTGGAGGTCGAGGTCACCGACAGTGTGACCGGCGAGCGGCTCGCGGTGGCGGTGCGGGAGGGCACGGGGGAGAAGATCAAGGGAGGTAGTCAGGACAAGGTGACGCTGCAGACGGTGAAGCCGCTGGTCGACCAGTTGGCCGCGAGCGGTGCGACCGTCCTCGCCTCGAGCATGCAGGGGCGCTGAAGACCCGGCGGCTCTGTGGGATGGGGGTGGGGTTTTCTTGACGAGATGAGGCGCTTTGACATGAAACACCTTCGACCCTTCGCAGTGATCGGATGGCTGCTGGCACCAGTGCCTGCGCTCGCGGCCGATGCGCCTCCTGCCGCACGGTCCTCGGAGGCGCCGCCGGCGCTTGCCGCGGCGGTTCCCGCCTCGCCCGGCACTGCGGCGGCCGCCTCGTCCGAAGCCACTGGGCGAGTGATTGACCGCGCCGCCGAGCGGCTGATGGTGGACTTCTGCGGGCTGCTGACAGCCGCAGACCGGTTCTCCTTTCAGCTCGATGCGAGCTTCGACGAAGTGCTGAGGACTGGCACGAGGGTCCAGTACCACAAGTCGAGTGAGGTGGTGGTCCAGCGCCCGGACCGGCTGCGGGTCGACGCCGAGAGTGACAAGGGGGCGCGGTCCTTCTTCTACGACGGTAAGACTCTGGCCGTCTACGACCCCGACCGCAACCTCTACGCGGTCTTCCCGGCGCCGCCGACCCTCGACGCCATGCTGGATGCGGCCGAGGATCGGGGCCTCACCATTCCGCTGAACGACCTGGCCCGCAGCAAGCCCTGTGCGGGGCTGGCCGAGCTCACCCGCACGGGTCACTACGCCGGCCGGCACTACTTCAACGGCGAGCCTCATCACCACCTGGTGTTCGTCACGGACGGCGCCGACATCCAGCTCTGGCTGGACACGGGCGAGGTCCCGCTGCTGCGCAAGGTGGTCATCGACTATCGGGCGCTGCCGGGTGCGCCGCGCTACGAGGGGGTCCTCACCGACTGGAGCTTCGAGCCCGCGATCGAGGCGTCGACGTTCACGTTCACAGTGCCCCAGCAGGCGGTGAAGGTCGAGCTCCGTGAGGCCGGCACCGCCGAAGGAGGGAAGACGCCATGAGCCGCTCGGGTGAGGGCCGTACGGTCCTTCGGGGTCTGGTGTACGGGGCGCTGGCGGGGCTGCTGGTGGGCGGGCCGGTCGCCTTCGGGCCTGTCATCGACGGTTCGGGTGAAGTTTCCGCTCGCGGCTTCGGCGGCGGTGGTGGCGGCCGTGGCGGGGCCAGCCGCGGGGGGAGTGGCGCAGGCGGGGGTGCGGCGCGGGCCCAGCGAGCGCCGAGCAGCATTGACCGCCAGCCGCGGGCGGCGAGCGCCGACCGGGGCGGCTCGTTCCGGAGTGCGGGTGCGGACAGGCCTGCGTCCTCTCAGTTCGGTGGCGGTGGTATGCGGCGTTCGGCGGCCCGCCCGGCGAGCCCGGATGCGAGCCGGCAGGGTCTCGACAGTCCGCAACGGAGTCTCAGCACGCGCGCGCAGTCAGACCGAGCCGCTACCGCCGAGCGCCAAGCCAAGGAGCGGGTGGCCGGAAAGCGGCCCGACATGGCTGCTGGGGCGGCCGGCAGCCAGCAGGCGCGGCTCGATCAGGTGAGGGCCAAAGACCGGGCAGGCGGCGAGCGCCAGCAGGACACCACCCAGCGCCGTGAGGACCGTCAGCAGCAGATCACCGAGAACCGCCAGCAGTGGCAGGACAACCGGGATGAGCGGCGCGAGGAGCGGCAGAAGGCCCTCGAAGACTTGCAGGAGAACCGGCAGGACTTCATCGAGGACTTGGCCGACGAGCGGCGCGAGCTGTGGGAGGACATCTACGACGACCACCACTACTGGGGTGACTGGGACGACGACGATGACGACAACGAGTGGCTGTGGGGCATCGTCGGCGGGGTGGCCGGTTACATGATCGGTGCGGCGGTGAACTCGCCTCCAGCCGGCACCGTTGCGGTGCCGGTAGCGGGCTCAACGGTGCCCTACCAGTACTACGGCGGGGCTTTCTACCAGCCGGCGCCTTCGGGCGGCCAGGGCTACGTGACCGCCCCGGCGCCGGTCGGGGCGGTGGTCGACGCGCCGCCCCTGAAGTGCACCATCGTCTACGGGCCGAAGGAGGAGGGGTACTGCTACTTCGAGGGTGCCTTCTTCCTCTACAACGCGAAGACCGACAAGTACGTGGTCGCCGACCCGCCGGTGGGCACCGAAGTGCCCTACCTGCCGGACGGGTACAAGACCGAGACCATCGGCGGAGTCGAGTACATGAAGCTCGGCCCGACGTACTACCGGCCGTACTTCAAGGGCGACGAGGTGAGCTACGTCGTCTCGAAGCCGTAGCGGTCGTGGGATGAGCGCGAGCGGCCCAGGCGCAGTGCGCCTGCGTTTCGGCGAGCTCGCGTGAGAGCCCCAGAATCGTCGTGGCCAGATTGCGGCGGCGGACGTTCGATTCGTTCACGGTGAAACTCCTTTCGGGGGCGAGAGGTCCCCGACAACGGGTCCTCAGGGGCTCTGCGTGCCCGCCTTGTAGCCCGACTGGTAGGCGCGCTGCTCGCTCTTCTTCTGCCGGTCGTAGACATAGCCACCGGCCGCGCCGACGGCGGTGCCGATGAGGGCGCCCGTGCCGGCGTTCCCGCTGAAGGCGCCAATTGCGGCGCCGCCCACCGCGCCGATGCCGGCTCCGGAGACGGTCCGCTGCTGAGTGTTGGTCATACCCGCGCACCCAGAGAGCGCGAGGGCGGCAGTGAGAACGATGGGCAAGCTCGGAATGCGCATGTCTACATCCTCAAGTGGAGGGAGTTGTTCGTGTCCGTCCCGCGGGGAATCTCACAGCAAGCCGCGCTCTCACTTCGACTTCTTGGCCGTCGCTGGCGCACACGGCCAGTTCGCCACTGCGAAGCGCACCAGGGCGTCGACGGCGGGCTCGCCCATGAACTGTGGATTGGCCTTGCTCCAGTCCACGAACCGTTGCCCGGCCTCGGCGCGGGTCGGACCAGGGGCGGGAACGCAGAAGAGCGGCCGGTCCTTGGGCGTCGGCTTCAGGGCGGCGTGGAACTCATAGACTCCTCTCAGGTAGCCGTAGCAGAAGCTGCGCGCGGCTTCTGCCATCGCGTCGCCATCGGGCACGGCGCAGAGGTCTGCCAGGTCCTGGCCGTTGCGGAGCTGAAAGCTCTCTGGGGTCGCGGTTTGCGCGGTCAGCGGAAAAGTCGCGAGAGCCATGATCCCTGCCAGCATCGTCCTGCGCATGAAGGTCTCCTCTAACAGCACGTTGAAGAAGCATCCACGGAGCACACAGAGTCCACAGAAGAGTAGAGAACCAGTTCCGCTTGGCCCGAGACGACTCGCCTTCACGGTATCCGAAGGATTGCAGCCCTGGGAGGGGAGTCTCGGACAAGGCTGGGCGGGGGTGACCTCGTATAACTACGAGTCCGCCCCCCCATCCGGGTGGCATGGATATGCCGGCGTGCTATGTTCCAAATTCCGTCGCACCCGACAGGGTCGCCGGACGCTTTCCGCCCCAGCCTGTTCCTCGGCGGCGGGGCGGGGGTGATTGTGAAGATGCCTGGGGGAAGGATTTCGCCGCTCCATGACGCGTTGGAGTCCGATGCTCGCCGCCTGCGTGCTGCTGGTCCTGGTCGTGCCGGACCTGGCGGCGGCGACCAGGCGGGTGCTGATCCTCCACTCCTTCGGCCGCGATTTCGGGCCGTTTCAGGTCTTTTCGTCAGAGTTTCGCACGGCGCTGGTGCGCGACTCGCCGGAGCCGATCGAGTTCCAGGAGGCGACCCTCGAGATCGGGCTGTTCGGGGCAGGGGCGGACGATGACCCGGTGGTGCACTACGCGAACACGCTCCACGCGGCACGACCGGTCGACCTGGTGATTTCGGTCGGTTCCCCGGCGGCACGCCTGCTCCAGCGAGACCGCCAGCGCATGCTCCCTGGCGTGCCAGCGCTCCTCAGTGCGTTGGACCAGAGGTTCCTGGACGACGTGACGCTCGCTGCGACCGACGCTGCTGTCCCCGGGGCCATCGACCTGCCGGGGACGGTGGAGGTGCTGCTGCGGGTGCTGCCTGACACCCAAGAGATCTTTTTTGTGATCGGCGGTTCGCCGCTGGAGCAGTTCTGGCTCGCTGATGCCAAGCGGGAGCTCGAGCCCTTCGCGGAGCGGGTGGCTTTCACCTGGTCGGAAAGGATGTCCTTCGAGGAGATACGGGCGCGCGCCGCCACGCTCGGCCCGCGGTCGGCCATCTTGTATACCATGCTGGTGGTGGACCGCGACGGTGTCCCCTACGAGGAGGAGCGGGCTCTCGCCCGGCTCTCCGCTGTGGCCAGCGCGCCGATCTTCAGTCTGTTCGAGCACCACGTCGGCCTGGGGGCTGTGGGCGGGTCGGTACTGTCCGTCGAGCAGTTGAGCCGGGAGAGCGCGCGGGCCGCGATTCGCATCCTGCAGGGGCAGCCCCCCGCCAGTATTCGGCTGCCGCCGATGAGGCCTGTTTCGCCCGTGTTCGACTGGCGGGAGCTCCAGCGCTGGCGCATTCGGGAGACTGACCTGCCGGTTGGCAGCGATGTCAGATTTCGCCAGCGCACCTTTTGGGAGCAGAACCGCTGGCAGGTGGTCGGCGTGCTCGGGCTCGTTATGGCGGAGGCCGCGCTGATCGTGCTCCTTGCCTTCAATTACGTCACCCGCCGGCAGGCGGAGGAGGCGGCGAGGGGCCTTAGCCGCAAGTTGATCCAGGCGCAGGAGCAGGAACGCGCGCGGGTCGCACGCGACCTGCACGACGACATCACCCAGCGCCTGGCGCGCCTTGTCATCGACGCCGCCCAGGTCGAGCAGGGCCTGGCGGATCACTCTCCGCGGGACAAGGTTCGCGGCCTGCGGGAGGGCTTGGTACGACTGAGCGAGGACGTCCACAGTCTCTCCTACCAGCTGCACCCCTCGATCGTCCAGGACCTGGGTCTGGCCGAGGCCTTGCGCGTGGAGTGCGAGCGCTTCTCGAGCAAGCAGCCGGCTCCGGCGGACCTGAGCCTGCGCGACCTGCCCCCCTCGGTCCCGCCCGCCGTCGCGTTCTGCCTCTATCGCGTTGGCCAGGAGGCGCTGCGCAATGTCGCGCGGCACGCAGGCCCCGCGCGGGTGCATGTCTCCCTAGCGGGCGTCGACAAGGGCCTGCAGCTCGTCGTTCAGGATGAGGGAGTCGGGTTCGATCCGAGACTCCAGAACGACAAGCCCACCCTCGGCCTCGCGAGCATGTGCGAGCGGCTGTCCCTGCTGGGCGGAGAGCTGGATCTGGAGACGAGTCCCGGGTCTGGCACCACGGTGCTGGCCTGGGTCCCCCTGAGGCAGGCGCGGTCATGAGCCGGCCGCGCGTGCTGCTCGCCGACGACCACCGGATGGTTGCCGAGGGCTTGAAGACCCTGCTCAGCCCGGACTTCGACCTGGTGGGCATGGTCGAGGACGGTGCGGCGCTGGTCGAGGCGGCACGCGTACTGCGCCCCGACGTGATCGTGGCCGACATCGGCATGCCGCGGCTGAACGGCTTCGAGGCGCTCGCGGAACTGCGCAAGGAAGACCCCGGGGTCCGGGTCGTCTTCCTGACCATGCATCAGGAGGCGGCGTACGCGCGCCGGGCGCTGGAGGCGGGGGCCCTCGGGTTCGTCCTCAAGCACTCGGCGCCGGACGAGCTGGTGACCGCCATCCGGGCCGCGCTGGAAGGCAGGACCTACGTGACCCCCGCGCTGGCAGGGGCCCTGCAGCGGACGTCCACTCGGTCGCCCGAGACGGTCACCGAGTCCGAGGCCACATTGAGCGCACGCCAGCGCGAGATCCTTCAGTTCCTGGCCGACGGCCGCTCGGCGAAGGAGATCGCCCGCCGGCTCAACATCTCGCATCGTATCGAGGGACAGTGACATGACCGCGTCAAGCGCCGCCCGCGGGTGGCTTCCCATCGTCCTGGCGGCCCTGCTCGCGGGCTGCGGCAAGAGCGAGCCGACAGCCTCTCTGGCGGCGGCGCCACCGCCGGCGGTGACGGTCGTCCGCGCGGCAGTCGAGGACGTGACGCCGACGCGGACCTTCACCGGGCGGATCCAGGCCATGGACAAGGTTGACCTGCGTGCGCGGGTGCAAGGGTTCCTCGAGAAGCGGCTGTTCCAGGAGGGGGCGGACGTCAAGGAGGGGGACCTGCTGTTCGTCATCGAGAAGCCCCCCTACGAGGCCGCGGTGGCGGACGCGAGGGGCGCCATCGAGCGCGCCCAGGGGGCACTGAAGCTGGCCGAGGTCGAGGTGGAACGGTACCGCGAACTGGTCAAGAAGCAGGCGGCGGCCCAGAACGACCTCGACCTGCGGGTCGCGAAGCAGACTGAGGCCAGGGGCGCCCTGATGCAGAGCCGGGCGGCGCTGGACAAGGCCGAGCTCGACCTGAGCTACACCGATGTCAAGGCCCCGCTGTCGGGGCGCATCGGTGCGGCGGCCTACTCGGTGGGGAGCTTCGTCAGTCCCTCGAGCGATCCCCTGGCGACCCTCGTGCGTCAGGACCCGACCTACGTCGTCTTCCCCATCAGCTACCGGCTGGGCATCGAGCTCCGCCAGCAGCAGGCGATGAAGGGCGAAGACCCTCGCGCAGTCAAGGTCAAGCTGCGGCTGGCGGACGGCTCCACCTACGAGCACCCGGGAATCATCAATTTCGTAGACGTGGAGGTGAGTCCCGGCACGGATACCCTGCTGGTCCGGGCCGAGATGCCAAACCCGGACCGGCTGCTGATCGACGGCGGGCTGGTGACGGCGGTGACCGAGGCCGCGATGCCTCAGCAGGCGCTCGTGGTGCCGCAGCAGGCGATCCTGGCTGACCAGGCGGGCCTGTACGTGCTGGCGGTCGACGCCGAGAGCAAGGTGCAGGTGCGCCGGATCGAGAGCGCACCGGCGATTGACGGCCGGGTGCCGGTGAAGAAGGGTGTGGCCGAGGGCGACCGGGTGGTCGTCGACGGGGCCCAGAAGGTGCGTCCGGGCATAGTGGTCACCGCGACCGAGGCGCCGGCGAAGCCTGCGGGTGACGCGAAATGATTTCCGCCACCTTCATCGACCGGCCGCGGCTCGCGATCGTCATCTCGATCGTCATCACGCTCGCTGGCCTGATCGCACTCAAGGCCCTCCCGGTCGCCCAGTTCCCGGACATCGTTCCGCCCGTGGTGGAAGTGAAGGGCTCGTACCCCGGGGCAGGCGCCGAGGTGGTGGAACAGAGCGTGGCGCAGCCGATCGAGTCCCAGGTGGTCGGCGTCGACAACATGCTGTACATGAAGTCGACCAGCGGCAACGACGGCAGCTACACGCTCAACATCACCTTCGCCGTCGGCACCGACCCGGACATCAACACCGTCAACGTGCAGAACCGGGTCTCGCTGGCCGAGCCGAAGCTGCCGGAGGAGGTCCGCCGCCAGGGCCTCACGGTGAAGAAGAAGTCCTCGGCGATCCTCCAGATCATCAGCGTCTACTCCCCGGAGCGCACCCACGAGAACCTGTTCCTGTCGAACTACGTCACCATCAACCTGCTGGACAACATCAAGCGCATCCGCGGGGTGGGCGATGCGTTCCTGTTCGGCGGGCTCGACTACAGCATGCGCGTGTGGCTGGAGACCGACCGCTTGACCAACCTGGGCCTCACCCCGAACGACGTGATCCAGGCGGTCCAGGGTCAGAACGTGCAGGCGGCAGTCGGCCGGACCGGCGCCCAGCCGGTGGCGGAGGACCAGCTTTTCCAGCTCAACATCCAGACCCAGGGCCGGTTGGTCGACGTGGAGGAGTTCGGGAACATCGTGGTGCGGGCGAACCCGGACGGGTCGTTCGTGCGCATCCACGACATCGGACGGGTGGAGTTGGCGGCCAAGACCCAGGATGCGGCGGGGCGCTTCAACGGCGGCCCGGGCGCGCTGATCGCGATATTCCTCGCCCCGGGCGCCAACGCGCTCGACGTGGCGGACGGGGTGGGCGGCTACCTGAAGGGTGCTGCCAATCGATTCCCCCAGGACATGACCTACAAAGTCACCTACGACTCCACCAGCTTCGTGCGGCAGAGCATCGAGGAGGTGGTGCACACCCTGCTCGAGGCCTTCGTCCTGGTCGTGATCGTGGTGTATCTGTTCCTCGGCAACCTGCGGGCCACGCTGATCCCGCTCATCGCCGTTCCGGTGTCGCTCATCGGCACCTTTGCGATCATGCTGGCGCTCGGGTTCTCGGCCAACATGGTCTCGCTGCTGGCGCTGGTGCTCGCGATCGGCATCGTGGTCGACGACGCCATCGTGGTGGTGGAGAACGTCGAGCGGATCATGGGCGAGCACCCCGAGCTCTTGCCCGCCCAGGCGGCCAAGCGCGCGATGGAGGAGATCACCGCCCCGATCCTGGCCATCACGCTGGTGCTGCTCTCCGTGTTCGTGCCGGTCGCCTTCATCCCCGGGATCACCGGGCAGCTCTACCAGCAGTTCGCGGTGGCGGTCTCGGTGTCGATGGTGATCTCGGCGCTGAACGCGCTCACGCTCTCGCCGGCGCTCTGCGCGGTGTTCCTGCGCCCGCACCACGGGCCGCACCGGGGATTCATGCGCTACGTGCTCGGGGCCATCGACATGGCGCGCGACGGCTACGCGGCGGCAACCCGGGTGCTGGTGCGGCGGGCGGCGCTCTCCCTCGTGTTCCTCGGCGTGGTGTTCGCCGGGGTGGGCTACCTGTTCAAGGTCACGCCGACCGGCTTCCTCCCGGAGGAGGACCAGGGGGCCTTCTTCGTGGAGGCGCAGCTGCAGGAAGGCTCCTCGGTCAACCGTACCCTGCGGGTGGCCGAGCGTATCGAGCAGGTGCTGCTGCAGACCCCGGGTGTATCGGACGTCAGCTCGGTCGTTGGCTACAGCACGCTCGACGCCCTGAACAAGTCGAACAGCGCCTACTTCATCGTCCTGCTGAAGCCCTTCGCGGAGCGCGGGGCGCCGGGTGAGGACGTGCATTCGATCCTGGCCCGGCTGCGGGGCGAGTTCCGGGCGTTCCCGGACGCCAATGTGTTCGCCTTCAACGTGCCGCCGATCATTGGCCTCGGTACGGGCGGCGGCTTCGAGTACCAGCTCGAGGACCTGCGGGGCGGCAAGCCGAGCGAGCTCGCGGCCGTGGCGCGCGGGCTGGTGGTCGCGGCCAACCAGGAGCCGAAGCTCTCGGCGGTCTTCACCTCGTACTCCGCCAACACCCCCCAACTCTATCTCGACCTCGACCGGGACAAGGTGCAGACCCTGGGGGTCGCGGTGTCCGATGTCTTCAACGCCCTGCAGGCGACCCTCGGCGGCTTCTACACCAACGACTTCAACCTGTTCGGGCGCACCTGGCAGGTGAACGTCCAGGCGGAGGGGAGCGACCGTGACGAGGTGCCGGACATCTTCCGCATCCACGTGCGCAACGCGAAGGGCGAGATGGTGCCGTTGCGCTCGGTGGCGGAGGTCAAGCTGTTCCTGGGGCCGCAGACGGTGGGGCGCTACAACAACTTCCGCAGCGTCACTCTGATGGGCAGCCCCGCGCCGGGCGTCAGCTCGGGCGAGGCCCTGGCGGCGATGGAGGAGGTCTCTGCGGGCACGCTACCCGAGGGCTACAGCTTCGAGTGGACTGGCACCGCGCTGCAGGAGAAGGAGGCGGCCGGCCAGACCGCGGTCATCCTGGGGTTGGCGGTGCTGTTCGCCTATCTCTTCCTGGTGGCTCTCTACGAGAGCTGGACGATCCCGGTCCCGGTGCTGCTATCGGTGTCGGTCGGCATCGCCGGGGCGATGCTGGCGCTCTGGATCGCAGGTCTGGACAACAACGTCTACGCCCAGATCGGCATCGTGGTGCTGATCGCCCTCGCGGCCAAGAACGGCATCCTGATCGTCGAGTTCGCCAAGGAACGGCGGGAGCACGGACTCTCCATCACCGATGCGGCCGTGGAGGGTGCAGGAAGCCGGTTCCGGGCCGTGATGATGACGAGCTTTGCCTTCATCGCCGGGCTGCTGCCCCTGGTGGCGGCGACCGGCGCGGCGATGCTGAGCCGGCGCGGCGTCGGCACCGCGGTCTTCGGCGGGATGATCGCGGCCTCCGCGATTGGTATCTTCCTGATCCCGCCGCTCTACGTGGTATTCCAGTGGATGCGCGAGAAGGTCCGCGGCGAGGCCGCGGCCCGCCCGCGCGGGGCGGGCTGAGGTGGCCTGAGAGCCTGTGAAGAAATTGAAGACAGGGCACACATGGCCGTGGCCCCGTGATCGCCGGCAGTGAGGTCTATGGCGGGATGGAAGGTGGCCCCGGGTCGGGCCGTTGCCGGCACTCCTTCTCGTAGCGTTCCCAGAGCGCGGCCTTGCGTTGGGGCTGAAAGTGCAGACGGTCCAGCTCCCGCCGCATCGCCGAACACTCGGGGTCCGGGTCCTGCCGGAGCATCTGCTGCACGGACGCGCCCATGTGGAGGTCACGGGCGGGGGGGGGCACCGACGCTTCGGGTGCGGGCACCAGACCGCCCGGTTGGGCCATGGCGCCGAGCGGTGCCAGGGCCAGGGCCAGTACCCAGGGGTTGCGTATCGTCATGACGGCCTCTCGCGTTATCCGTCGACCTGGCGGCGCGGTTGGGCGAGCAGTCCCTGCAAGGCCTCTGGCTCGCGAACCAGTATGTCGTGGTCGGCCGTCAGGATCCAACCCTCGCGCCGGAACTTGGCCACCACGCGACACAGGGTCTCGGTCGTGACCCCCAGGATGGACGCGAGGTCGGAGCGCCGGACCGGTAGCCGGGTCACGGCGCGCCCCGGCTCCTCGGGGTCGTGGTTGTCCAGCAGGTAGGCGGCGAGCCGCTGTTCCGCACTGTGCAGCGTGACGCTCCGGACCTGGTCCACCGCGTAGTGCAGTCGCCGGCTGATGATGGCCAGGACCTTCCAGGTGAGCTCGGTGTGCTGGCCCAAGAAGCGCAGCAGGGAGAAGGCGTTGATGGCCACCACGCTCGAATCCTGCAGCGCCATGGCGCTCGCGACGTAGCCCTGGCCGGAGAACAGCGCCGTCTCCCCCAGGGTGCGGCCCGGTGGGATGAACGCAAGTGCCTTCTCCCGCCGTTCTGGCCCGGAGACATAGAGCTTCAAGAGACCGCTCACCACGCAGTAGACCGCCTTGCAGGGCTCGCCCTCGCGGAAGAGGACCTCTTTCGTCGGGAGCTCCGTCCTCTTGCAGAAGGTGCAGACCGTATCGAGGTCTGCCTCCGGGAAGGAGGAGAAGAGTGGCGTGGTGCGCAACGTCTCCAGCAGCCCCTCGGGTGCCGCGTCGTGAAAGTCCCTGGCGCCGGTGAAATCGTCTACGTTATTCAGATTGTGTGCCCTAGGCCAAATAGCCTAACACGACCACGCCCTTGTTCGGGCCACCGCTGTCCTGAGGCGCACCGGGAAACGCCTGGCGTGACTCGTCAGCAAGGAGCTGGCGGGCCTGGCCGGGTGAGGGCGGATCAGGGGCCTGGAGGGCGGTCGGAATGGTCCGGCGGCAGCAGGGTCCGCCTGAGCCACTGGTAGGCCCGGGTGGCGAGCGATGCAAAGAGTTGCAGAGCCCGGTCCTGGATGGACACCGCCCAGGGCGGGCGGGGAAGGTTCCAGCCAATGAGCGCGCCGAGGAAAAAGATGAGGAGCTCTTCCATTGCGGGGTCCTCGTCGATGGTTAGCGTGCGTTGTGTGAGAGCCTGCAGATGCAGTGTAGGTCCTGGCGCGGATGCGTGCAGGGGGCTAGTGATAGAAAGAGCTTATGGGCCTTGTCGTGCCGATAGGAAACTTTTATTTGTAGTATTAGAATATACTAATATACTAATAGTCACACGGGGCCCACGGCTCCCAGATACCACAACCAACCTCAGTCAACCTTCACATCCAGGAGATACGAAAATGAAGACCTTTGCAAAAACACTGGCCGTCGTCGCGATCGCCGCTGCCTCCGCCACTCCGGCCCAGGCGTGGTGGGGTCCCTGGGGCAACACCGGGTACGGTGGTGGGCCCTGGAACGGATTCGGCGATCTGTTCGGCGACGTGAGCTTCAACTTTTCGATGCGGGGTGGGGGCCGTGGGAACGGCTACGGATACCCCTACTACTACGGGAACCCGTATGGCTACGGCTTGCCCTACGCGCCGGTAGCCCCGCTGGCCCCTGCTGACACAACCAAGTAACCGGACCGATTCCCGGTGTGCAGGAAGGGGGCACCCTCGGGTGCCCCTGTTTCCTTTGGGACTCAACCCACCGCCTCGACCAGTTTTTCGTAGGACTCGGAGAACAGTCTCAGTCCGTCGTTCTGCAGCGTGTCGCCCATGCCGGCGGCGTCGAGCCCGAGTGAATCCAGCGCCGCCATGTGCGCCTGCGCCTCCGGCACGCCGAGACCCAAGGTGGGCGCGACCCGTCCGTGGTCGAGCAGTGCCTCCAGGGTCTTGTCCGGCAGCGTGTTGATGGTCTCCGGGCCGATCAGCGGCTCCACGTAGAGCAGGTCGGGGTAGGCCGGGTTCTTGGTGCCGGTGCTCGCCCACAGCAGGTATTGCGGCCTGACGCCCGCGGCGCGCAGCGACGCGAAGGCCGGACCCTGGAACAGTTCCTGGTAGCGCTGATAGGCGAGCTTGGCCAGTGCCACGGCCGTCCTTCCCCGCAGGTCTGCCGCTTCCGGGTGGCCGAGGGCCCCCAGGGCTTGGTCGGCCAGGGTGTCGACGCGGGACAGAAAGAGGCTGGCCACCGCCTTCAGCCTCCGGGGATCGCCACCCCCTTCGACCCAGCGGCGCGCGCCGCGGATATAGGCCTCGAAGGTCTGCACCGTCTGGCGCAGGGAGAAGAGCAGGGTGACGTTGACCCGCAGACCCTCGGCCGTCAGTTGCTCGAAGGCCGTCAGCCCTGCGGGTGTGCCGGGCAGCTTGATCAGGAGGTTGTCGCGACGGACCATCCCCGCCAGGCGTCTCGCCTCGGCGACCGTCCTCGGCGCGTCGTGGGCGAAGCGCGGCGCGACCTCGAGACTGACGTATCCGTCGTCCCCGAGGCTTGCGTCGTGGACGGGGCGCAGCAGGTCGCAGGCGGCGCGTACGTCCTCCACCGCCAGCGCCTCGTAGCGTCGTTCGGGGTCGGGCTCCGAGCCCTTCCACTGCGCCAGGGCGTCGTGATAGTAGGGGCTCTCCGTCAACGCCTTGTGGAAGATGGTGGGGTTGGAGGTGATGCCGGAAACGCCCAACTCCACGAGCCTGCCGAGCGTGCCCTCCCGGAGATGGGTGCGGGTCAGATTGTCCAGCCAGATGCTCTGGGCATAGCGCTTCACTTCCTGGAGATTTGCCATTTCCTGCTCGCCCCCTGTCGCTCGATCGCGCCAGGCACTCTAGACGGATGCGGCGCTGGAAACCAGCGGCTCGCCGGGGGCGGTGCCTTCGCGCACATTCTCGCGGCGGCAGGGCGTAAAGTTGTCACATCGAAGAGTTCGTGGACGAAAGCGAAGGTGGACGCAGTGCCGGGAGGGGAAACGATGTCTTCGGAACGCGAGAGCTCGAGGCCCATGGGCATCCGGGTGGTCGGAACGATCCGGACACCCTTCCCCCACGCCTCCGGCACGCCAATCCAGGCCGTCTACGGCCAGGGTGTCGAGGCCCAGGTCGTGGTCGACGAGGAGTACTCCCGCGCCCTGGACGACATCGACGGCTTCGAGCGCATCTGGCTCATCTACTGGATGGATCGGGTGGAGGCGTTCCGGCCCAAGGTGGTTCCGTACCGCGACATTCAAGAGCGTGGACTCTTTGCCACCCGGTCCCCGACGCGGCCGAACCCCATCGGCATGTCCGTGGTCCGCCTCCTGCGCCGGGAGGGCAACATCCTGCACGTGGCCGACATCGACACCCTGGACGGCACGCCACTGCTCGACATCAAGCCCTACGTCCCCGAATTCGACGCCCACCCTGGCTCCCGCGCCGGCTGGCTCGATGCCCCCGCGATGGACCGGCGCCACGCGGACGACCGGTTCCACGCAGAGACTCCCGGCAAGAGGTCCGAGAAGTAGCCAGTACGTCTCTTTTCTCCAGGACCGCAGGTAGCCTCCGGGCGCATCGTTGCGTCGGCGGGCCGAAGGCGGTCAGCCACGGTAGGGCGGGAGCGAGAGGTTCCACTGGATGGCGGCCAGGCGCAGCCCGGTGCTCACGGCGAATGCTACGCCGGCAGCGAGCGGCGTGCCGACCCCGATGGCGTCCAGTCCCACGTACAGGGCGCTGCCCAACAGTGCGGCCAGCGCGTAGACTTCCTTCTGCAGCACCAGCGGGACTTCGTTGCAAAGAACGTCGCGGATCATGCCGCCGACGATCGCCGTCGTGACCCCCATCATGATGGCGATCCCGCCGGGGGTTCCGGCCCCCAGGCCGACCTGCGTTCCGGACACGGCAAAGAGGCCGAGTCCGAGGGCGTCGGCGAGGGGTCCCATCGGAGAACATCGTATCATCACCAGGAAGCCCACGATGTCGATCATCCTCGCCACCGAACACCTGACCCGCCGGTTCAACACCGTCGTGGCCGTCGACGACCTGACCCTCAGCGTCGAGGCGGGCGAGGTCTTCGGTCTGCTCGGGCGCAACGGCTCGGGCAAGACCACGCTGATCAAGATGCTGACGACCCTGTTGTTGCCCAGCGCGGGCTCCGCGCGGGTTGGCGGCTTCGACGTGGTCCACCAGGCCGCCGAGGTCCGCCGCCTCATCGGCTACGTGCCCCAGGCCCTGTCGGCCGATGGTGAATTGACCGGTTACGAGAACCTGCGCGTCTTCGCGGCGCTCTACGACATCCCGCGCGCGCAACGGGAGGTACGCATCCGGGAGAGCCTGGGCTTCATGAACCTGATCGAGCACAAGGACAAGATGGTGAAGGCCTACTCGGGCGGAATGATCCGGCGGCTGGAGATCGCCCAGGCCATGCTGCATCACCCCCGGGTGATGTTCCTGGACGAGCCGACCGTCGGCCTGGACCCGGTGGCGCGCGAGTCGGTCTGGGAGCACGTCGGGCAGTTGCGCGCGGACTTCGGCACCACGATCTTCTTCACCACGCACTACATGGAAGAGGCGGAGGACTCCTGTACGCAGGCGGCGATCCTGCGTCAGGGTCAATTGATCGCCGTCGGCACACCGGCCGCGCTGAAGGCGGCGACCGGAAATCCCGGCGCCAGCATGGATGACGTGTTCAGCTATTACACGGGGGACACGGTGGAGGAGAACGGCGCCTACCTCGAGACCGCGGCCATGCGCCGGGCCACCCGGAAGCTCGGCCGCTGATTGCTGCCATGAGGACCACGCCCGCAGGCTTTGTCGCGAAGACCCTGGCCGTCGCCGAGATGGAGGTGCGCAAGCTGCGCCACGACCCGACGGAGCTGCTCACCCGCGCCGTGCAACCGGCCCTCTGGCTGCTCATGTTCGGGCAGGTCTTCAGCCGGACTCATCTCATCCCGAGCGGCACGCTGAGTTACATGGATTTCCTGATGCCGGGGATCCTGGCGCAGAGCGTTTTGTTCGTCGCCATCTTCAACGGCATCTCGATCATCTGGGAGCGGGACCTCGGCATCGTCCACAAGTTCCTGGTGAGCCCGACGCCGCGCACCGCGCTGGTGTTGGGCAAGTCCGTCTCCGCAGGCGTGCGGGCGATCGCCCAGGCGGCCCTCATCTACCTGCTGGCGTTTGCCCTGGGTGTGCACATCAACTGGAGTCCCGTGGCGCTCCTCGGCGTGCTGCTGTTCGTCCTGTTGGGGGCGAGCCTCTTCTCGACCTTCTCGCTCATCATCGCCTGCCTGGTCAAGACGCGGGAGCGCTTCATGGGCATTGGCCAGGTCATCACCATGCCGCTCTTCTTCGGCAGCAATGCGATCTATCCCACCGAGATCATGCCGGACTGGCTCAAGACGATAGCGCACATCAATCCGCTGACCTACGAGGTCGACGGCCTGCGTGCGCTGACGGTGGTCGGCAGCCACAGCGTGCTCGGTCTCTCTGTCGACTATGCGGTCCTCGCCGCGGTCCTGCTGGTGTTGATCTTCATCGCCGGATGGATCTACCCGCGGATCATCTCCTGACGAACAACCTTCCACGCCTGCCCCGCCTCGCGAATATCGGCTCGGCAACGTCGCTGGCGACCCGCTCCCGGAGAGGGAGCGTCCGACCAGCGGCGCGGGCTAGCTGAGCAGCGCGATCCACGCCGGCAGGGTGACCAGAAAGGCGAGGCTGCTCCAGCTGGCGGTCAGCGCCGCGGCGCGCACGTCCAGGTTGAAGCGGTCCGCGAAGCTCGCGGCGATGACCATGGTCGGCATGGCCACCTCCAAGATCGCGGCGTTCTGCGCGGGGTGCAGCTCTCCCAGCGTGAGCCGCGTCAGGCCCCAGACGATGAGGGGGGCCACGGCGAGCTTGACGGCGACCGCGGCGAGCACGGGGCGGGTGGGCTTCAGGTCGCCCCAGGGGATGGAGAGCCCCAGGCTGAACAGCATGATGGGGATGGTGGCCTGGCCCATGAACTTGGCCGCCTTGACCAGGGGCTCCAGCTCCACGCCGGAGAAGTTCACCACGAAGCCGAGCACGTAGCCCCACACCGGCGGCAGGGTCAGCACCATGCGGAAGAGGCTCTGGCCCCGTCCGCCGGGGTGGCCCAGGCCGGTGGCGATCCACACCCCGAGGGTCCACAGCAGGGGGGTGGAGGCCAGCACGTCGGCGAAGGCGGCGTAGGTGCCGCCGGCGTCGCCGTACAGGAAGGTGAGGGTGGGGTAGCCCATGAAGAGCACGTTGCTGAAGCTGCCGGCCAGAAGGATGGCGGCGCGGGACTCGGGGCCCAGGCCCGCCCCCAGGCGGGAGCGGTAGAGCAGGGTGTGGAGCAGGGCCAGGCTGACGAGGATGCCGGCCGCCATGATCACCGGCACGGTCAGCATCTGCCGGTCGACGTGAGCCTCGGCGGCGAGGGCGAACAGCAGGGTGGGGGCGAATACGTCCACCACCACGCGGTTCAGGTCGACGCGCAGTTTGGCGGCGGGAAAGGTGTCGGCCCGGTAGCGGGTCCACAGGCCGCCCGCGGCCACCAGCAGGGCGACGGGCAGCCAGACCTGCAGCAGGAGCTGAATCAGGAATTCGATGGACAAGGCCTTGTACCAGTGCTCAGGGCGCGCGCCGCGCCTGCCACGCGCTCGCGCAGGCGGGTGATCCGCCGACGGGACTCGTGACGGCGCACCGCCATCCGCAGGGCCTTCGGCTCGGCGATGACGACGACCAGCCTCTTCCCGCGCGTGACCGCCGTGTAGAGCAGGTTCCGCTCGAGTAGCCGATAGTGTTGCATGGCCAGGGGGACCACCACCGCGGGGTACTCCGAGCCCTGGGACTTGTGGATGCTGGTCGCGTAGGCGAGGGCCAGCTCGTCGAGCTCCGCGGTCTCGTAGGGTACTGCGCGGCCGTCGAAGTCCACGGTGAGCGTGTGCTTCTCCAGGTCGATCGCCGAGACCCGGCCGATGTCGCCGTTGAAGACCTCCTTCTCGTAGCTGTTCACCCGCTGCACGACCTTGTCGCCGACCGCGTAGGTGGTCCCGAACCTCTGCACCCGCGGCTCGCCAGCCGGGTTGAGCCGCTGCTGCAGCTCGAGGTTGATCGCCTGCACGCCGAGGCCGCCCCGGTTCATGGGGACCAGGACCTGGATGTCCTCGATGGGGTGGAGGCCGAATCGCTGGGGGATGCGACGGGTGACTGCGGCGTAGAGCTTGGCCGCGACGTCCGCGGCGTCGGCCGCCTCGATCAGATAGAAATCGCTCGCCTCTCCCTTCTCCGGTGCCAGCGGCATCTCGCCGTGGTTGATGCGGTGGGCGTTGGTGATGATCCGGGAGCTGAGCGCCTGGCGGAAGATCTCGGTGAGGCGCACGGTGGGCACTGCCCCGGAGCCGATGAGATCGGCGAGCACCGCGCCGGGGCCGACCGACGGCAGCTGGTCCACGTCGCCGACGACGAGCAGCGCGGCGCGGTCCGGAACCGCGCGCAGCAGCTGGTTCGTCAACACCGTGTCCATCATCGACGCCTCGTCGATGACCAGCAGATCGGTGTCGAGGGGATGCTCGGCGTCGCGCTTGAACTGGAAGCTCGTGGGGTCGAGCTCCAGGAGGCGGTGCACCGTCTTCGCCTCGACGCCGGTCGTTTCGCTCAGGCGCTTGGCGGCGCGCCCGGTGGGCGCGGC
>JAGNLM010000018.1:21864-25895 GCA_017999615.1 Gammaproteobacteria bacterium
CGTGCCCACCCCGTGGGACTGCAGGAACACCATGATCTCGCGGATGACCTTCTGCTCGGCCCAGGCCGCGACCACCTGCTGCCGACGCTTGGGGCCGATCCCCTCGAGCTCCTCGAGCCGCTCCGGGGTCCGGTCGATGACGTCGAACACCGCCTCGCCGAACGCCCGCACCATCTGGCGCGCGAAGTGGGGGCCGATCCCCTTGACCATCCCGGAGCCGAGGTACTTCTCGATCCCCTCCAGGGTGGTCGGCGGCACCACCGTCAGCCGGTCGGCGCGAAACTGCAGTCCGTGCTGCCGGTCGTTGACCCACTGGCCGTGGGCCTCGATGAGCTCGCCGGCCGAGACGGCCGCGGCGCTGCCGACGACCGTGGCCACGTCCCGCTGGCCCTTGACCTGCACCCGCAGCACGCAGAACCCCGACTGCTCGCTGTGAAAGGTGACGCGCTCGATGCTGCCGCTGAGGCGCTCGTGCGGGGCGGGGAGGTTGGGGGGCATGGCGCGGATTGTATCGCGCCGCCTCGCCTCGGCCCCGCGCGTCGTCCTGTCCCGGGTACGTTATCCTTGGGGTGTCAGAGGGGTGGACGACGGCGTCAGAGAAGAACGGCAGAGCATCCACGAGGCCCGCATGGAAAACGTCCCGGAGAGACCCGAGCCCGCTGGTGACGTGCTGCTACACCCCCACCGCATAGGGCGCGTGAAGGGTGTGGTGCTCGCCCTGCTGCGCGCAGGCTTCCAGCCATCGGCCTCGCAATTGTTGGAGTCGGTGGAGAGAGAGGTCGAGAGGCTGGCCCGCTGGGACCTGCAGGACGCGCTCGGAGAGCTCGCCGAGGACCGGGCCCTCACGACGGCCTGCCGCGAATACTGCCGCGTGCTCGGCCAGTCGCCCGACCTAAGGGAGGCCCTCGCCGGCAGCGGCGCGCCCGAGAAGGAGATCGTCTCCACCATCGATCCCCGCCTGAGACGGACCCGCGCCTATCGAGGCCCCGCGGAGTTCCAGGAGACGGTGAGCTTCATGGCCCGATTCAAGGACTACGCACCGTTCAACAACATGCTGGTGCGCCTCCAGAGCCCCGAGTGCCGCTACTACGCCAGCGAGCGAGACTGGCGGGAGCGGTTCGGGCGCGCTCCCCGGGAAGACGCGAGACCGATGCTCATCCTGGCCCCGCGGCACCCGGTGCTGCTCGTCTACGACCTGGAACAGACCAGCGGGCGCACCTTCCCGAAGGAGTCGATGGCGTTCGGAAAGTTCGAGGGCGAGTGGCGCCCGGAATGGCTGTCACGCTTGTGTGAGAACGCCGAGACGCACGACAAGATCAAGGTCGACTTCAAAGCCCTCTCCTCCACGCTCGCCGGGTTCTCGAGCATCGCGGCCGCAGATCACGGCTACAAGATGAGGATCCGCATTCACGATCGGCTGGACGAGCCGAGCCGTTTCGGGGTGCTCTGCCACGAACTGGCGCACGTCTATCTGGGGCACCTCGGCAGTGACCCCGATCACTGGTGGCCGTGGCGGCGCGGACTGGACCATCGGACGGTCGAAGTGGAGACGGAGGCGACCGCGTACATCGTCTCGGCCCGGGTCGGATTGAAGGGGACGGACGCGGAGTACCTGTCACGGCATCTGGGAGAGGGCCCTGTGCCCGAGCAGGTGTCGCTGGATCTCGTCGCGAAGGCCGCGAGCCGCATCGAGAAAATGGCTCGAGAGCACCTGCGCCCCCGCCGGGAATCGCGGCGAAGGGCGGGTGGGGTTGCCTGACGCCGGTGGGGCGCTCGGCGCCTGGCGTCCCGGCACGGGTGGCGACGGAAATTCGAACCTCAGGGACCGCAATCCATGTCCACTTCTTCCTCGTGGTTTCTCTGGGCAGTCCTCTCTGCCGGCTTCGCGGCCCTCACCGCCATCTTCGCCAAGGTGGGCATCAGGGGCATCGACTCCGACTTCGCCACGCTGGTGCGGACCGTCATCATCGTCTTCGTCCTGGCGCCATTCGTCGGGTGGGCGGGCAAGTGGAGCAACCCGCTGACTCTTCCACCCCGGTCCCTGCTGTTCCTCACCCTTTCGGCGCTGGCCACCGGGGCTTCCTGGATCTGCTACTTCCGCGCCCTGCAGCTCGGCGATGCGTCCAAGGTCGCACCGGTGGACAAGTTCAGTCTCGTGCTGGTCGCCGTCTTCGCCTACGCATTCCTGGGGGAGCGGCCCACGGGCAGGGAGTGGTTGGGAATCGGCCTGGTGGCCAGTGGCGTCCTGGTACTGGCGCTGAAGCGCTAGGGAGCAGGGGGAGGCGGAACCGTTGCGGCACTGCCCCGGGACGAAACGGGAGGGCCCCGTGAGCGGGCTCCAGCGGGCGGTCGTGCTGCTCTCCGGCGGCCTCGATTCGACGACCGCACTCGCGGTGGCGAAGGCCGAGGGGTTCGCCCCCTACGCCATGAGCTTCCGCTACGGCCAGCGCCACGCCGTGGAGCTGGACTCCGCCCGGCGGGTGGCGCAGGCCCAGGGGGTGGCCGGGCACGTGGTGGTGGACATCGATCTGCGTGCGATCGGGGGCTCGGCCCTGACCGCCGACCTCCCGGTGCCGAAGGGGCGCAGCCCCGGGGAGAGGGGGGAGGGGATCCCGGTCACCTACGTGCCGGCCCGCAACACCATCTTCCTCTCCTTCGCCCTCGCCTGGGCGGAGGTGCTGGGTGCCGCCGATCTCTACATCGGGGTGAACGCACTGGACTACTCGGGCTACCCGGACTGCCGGCCGGAGTACATCACCGCCTTCGAGGCGATGGCGAACCTGGCGACGAAGGCGGGGATGGAGGGGCGCCAGCGGCTCACCGTGCACGCCCCGCTCCTCGCGCTCACGAAGGCCGACATCATCCGCAAGGGACTCTCGCTCGGGGTCGACTACGGTCTCACCTCGAGCTGCTACGACCCCGGCCCCGACGGGCGTCCCTGCGGGGCCTGCGACTCCTGTCTACTGCGGGCGAAGGGCTTCGCCGAGGCGGGGGTCGCCGACCCCCTGCTTGCGCGTTTCTGAGGCGGGAGCTGACCCACCATGTGCGGTCGATACGTCACACCCGACGAGGCCGCCCTGGAGCGGTACTGGACCATCGACCGGCGCAGCGGCAACCCCCTGCCCGAGCGCTTCAACGTGGCCCCGAGCACCCTCGTCCCGATCCTGTTCCGGGCCGAGGACGGGGCCCTCGAGCTAAGCGCGGCCCGCTGGGGGCTTATCCCGGCCTGGTGGACCCAGGCGAAGCTCCCGAGCGCCACCATCAACGCCCGCAGCGAAGAGGTGGCGGTGAAGCCCATGTGGCGCCAGAGCTACCGGCGCTCGCGCTGCCTGATGCCGGCGCGGGGCTGGTACGAGTGGCGGGCGCTCCCCGGGGGCGAGAGCGGCGGAGGGGGGCCGGGGAAGCAGCCCTACTTCATCCACGCCACCGGCTCGCCGGTCATCGCCTTCGCCGGGTTGATGGCGCGCTGGCAGGCCCCGGACGGCGAGGCCGTGCTCTCCTGTGCGCTGCTGACCCGACCGGCGGCGCCCGCCATCGCCGACATCCACGACCGCATGCCGGTGGTCCTCTCGCCGGCGGACCACGAGGAGTGGCTCGCCGCGGAGCAGCGCCCAGAGGTCCTGGGTTGTCTCGTCACGCAGGCTCGGGAGGACTTCCGGGGCTACCCTGTCAGCACGTGGGTGAACGACCCCCGGAACGACGTCCCGGAATTGCTGGAGGACCTTTCGTAGACGGTGGAGGATTCCGCGTCCGGAGCCTGGTGCGAATGGGTGGTGTCCGGTTGCCAAGTCCAGTACGCTGTCACTGTAATGCTCAGGGACCCGCTCATATTTTCTCGGGAAGGTTCTGAACTACCTACCAGCCGACAATGATTGCCTGATGATCGCAAACAGACCTCCCAGGTCTCAGCCATCCCCTCATTTAGGCGAGTCCAAACACCGCTGTGAACGTCCGTTGCCCGAGCAACATCTCGCCGAAGCGCTGTACCAGCGGACGCAGACGCTGCGCGGGCATCATCGGGATCAGCTCGT
>JAGNLM010000019.1 GCA_017999615.1 Gammaproteobacteria bacterium
TTTTTTGTTTTCCGGCCCCGGAGATCCCGGGTGCCGCGGGTGCGTCCCCCGGGGCGCATGCCGATCGCCGAGTTAAGCGACAACTTGCAGGGCGATCCATCAAGTGCTGCTAAAGCGTCGGCTGTCCGGAGCGCTCCCCCGGAGCCCTCCTTCCTCACCCGCCTCGGGGTCTTCGGCTTCGACCGCTACGAGCCGGTGGTCCTGGCGGCGCTCGTCTCCGAGGACCCGCTGCTCCTGATCGGCCGCTCCGGCACCGGCAAGACCTACCTGCTGAACAGCCTCTCCGAGGCCCTGGAGCTGGAGCACCGGCACTACAACGCGAGCCTGATTTCCTTCGACGACCTGGTGGGCTTCCCTTACCCCGACCCGGAGAGTGGCGGCGTCAAGTTCCTGGAAACCCCGGCCACGGTGTGGGGCGCCGAGTCGGTGCTGATCGACGAGGTGAGCCGCTGCAAGCCCGAGCACCAGAACCGGCTGTTCTCGCTGGTGCACGAGCGCCGGGTGCAGGGGATCCCCCTGCTGCGCCCGCGCTACCGCTGGGCGGCGATGAACCCGCCCTCGAACGACCAGAGCGGGGTCGAGTTGCTGGTGAACCCGAACGGACCGCTGCTCGACCTGAGCTACGCCATGGTGGGTCGCGGCCGCCGGGAGGGCACGGAGTTTTTCGCCCACCCCGCGATGCTGGCCCGCTACCCAGCCACGCGGATCACCCAGAGCTCGCGCGGGGACAGCACTTCTACGACCCGAGCCAGCCCTGGGCATGGTGTGACCCATCCTGCGTCGTCGCCCGGAACGAGGCCTGAACCCCCGGTCTCCTACTGGCTCGCCGCCTCCGCCGCGCGCAGCCGCTCCTCCGCCTCCCGGGCGCCGAGATCGAGCTGCTGGTTGACGGCGTCGAGCACCTGCCGGGCCTGCGCGGCGCCGGTCGCGGTCGACGCCCCGCCGACGGCCGCGGTCGCCGCGGTCTCGCCGACACCACACGCGGTGAGCACGAGCGGCAGGGTCACGATGAGCACTGCGTGGCGGAGCATGGGGATCTCCCCTCGGGTAGAGGCTGTCCCCGCTGTAGTCGGTCAGCAGGGGCGACCCCTGTAGCCTCCCTCAGGGCATCCGGCACCCTGCCGTCCCCCTCCTCCCCCGCCCGCGGACTACCCTGGTCACCGAGAAGGACGCCGGAGGGCGCGCCGACCCTGGCGCCTTGCTCGGTCGTAGCTTAAAAACTACACTTGGTTCCGACAATGGACGTCTTCCGCTACCAGCGCAGCGAAGGCAGGGAGCCGGCGACTGAATGGCTGGCGTCGATCCGCGACAAGCAGGCGCAGGCCAAGGTGCGTCTGCGACTCAAGCGGCTGGAGGCCGGGATCTTCGGGGATTGCGAGCCGGTCGGCGACGGCGTGCTCGAGCTCCGGGAGCACCTCGGCCCGGGTTATCGGGTGTACTTCGCCCGCCACGGTCGGATGGTCGTGATCTTGTTATGCGGCGGCACCAAGAGGACCCAGGCCGCCGACATCCGCTTGGCGAAGACGTACTGGTTGGATTGGAAGCAGAGGCAGGCATGAGCAAGACCTACCGCGGGGCAGTCTCGCACCACGACCGCGAGGTGGCGGAGCTGCGCGCCGATCGTGAACTTGCGGTGGCGTACCTCAAAGCGGCCCTGGCGTCTCTGGACGATCCGGAGGATCGGGCCGCGGGGCTGCTGGCGCTGCGCACGGTCGCGGAGGCCTACGGCGGTCTGGGCGCCATCGCCGCCGATGCGGGGATCAGCCGGGAGTCGCTCTACCGCGCCCTGTCGCCGAAGGGCAATCCCACGCTGAAGACCCTGCTGGCGGTGCTGAAAGCCGTGGGGCTCAAGCTCTCGGTGGAGGCGGACCGGCACGTCATCGCCTGATCACGACCGAAGGTCCCGGGCCGAGAGGGTGCGGAGACGGAGCACCCCGCCGCGGGTCGCCCCGGGGCGGGGTGTGGCAGGGTTACCGCCGGCTCGCTCAACTGCCGAGCGCCTGGTGCCTTGTCTTCTCCGGTGCCTTCCCCGTGAGCCGGCGGCACCGTGATCCGCGAACCACGGGTGCTGCCCGCAGTCCGCGTCGGCAGATATCAGAACGGCGGAAGGTCGTCTTCCTCGAAGCCACTGCCATCGGGGATGCCGTCTCCGGAGTTCGGCGCGGGGCCCGGCGACGTGCTACCCGCAGCACCCTGGGGACCGGCGGGAACTGAGGTGGACCCCGATCGCTGGACAGGATTCAGGGCCGGATACGTTAAGGGGTGAGAGGGGTTGCTGGCTTCCTCACTGCCGCCCCAACTGGTCGACCACCTGGCCGTAGCGGTCCCACGTGTGCCAGCGGACCTCGACCGCCTTGCCGGCGACGAGGCGAGCGAGGTTCTGCTTCGAGCGCTCGCTGAAGGGCTGAGCCTTCTCCGGGGCGTCGATACCGGCGAGGCGGACGCGGTGCTGGACCTGGTCGGCGTCGAGCACGGTCAGGGTGTCGCCGTCGGCGATGCGGACGACGCGGCCTTCGAGGAGATCGGCGGAGACCGAGGGGGGGACGGCCAGGGACAGGAAGAGGAGGCTCATCGTGAGTGCCTTAACTCTCGAACCAGGCCGCGCCTGGCAAAGCCCTGAGGCTGAGGCTGAGACCGTCGAAAGTGGCTACGATCAGGTCCAGCCTACGTGGCACGACTGGAGACCCTGCGTGACCGCCCCCTGCCCCTTCTGTCATCCGGCCCTGGAGCGCGTGCTGTTCGAGGACGGCCTGGTCCGGGTCCTCGCCGACGGCTTCCCAGTCTCGCCCGGGCCCCCGCAAGGGCCCTGGTGGCAGACCGGATCGTCTTACAAACGCTGCCGCTATGACCGGGGCAACAATTGTCCTTCCGCACAAAGCTGCAGCAAACGAGACCGTATCTCCGCAGGCGATGCCTTCAAGTCCACGGTCGCAAACCGAATCTGGTGTCCCTGGATCACCACACTCTCATCAACCGCCTCCCCAATCGCCGGATGCAGCAGCACTCCACTCGCACAATCGGCAAGCCTGTCCCCCCGCCCCACCTGCGACCGCAGATAGGCGTATATCTGATACAGGTATCCGCTGCGAAGGACTTCCTTGCGGTACCAGCGGCCTGTCACGATCGACGTGAACTTGGTGTCAATGACGATACGACGTGCTGATGAGGGGTGGTCCAGCACCACATCCGTTCGCATGCTCGGGAGGATCTTATCGATCCCCGCCGTCTTCTGCTCAATCTGCCAGCCCATCGTGCCGCCGCGCAGCACCCGCCACCCTTGCGGGCTCAACGCCACGTCATAGAAACCACCCACTGCGCGCTCAAACAGGCGACGTACCCAGGTCTCCTCCCGATCGGCTGCCGGAAGGACATCTGCGCCAACCGCCTCCGTGGGAAGCGCAAGATCGAACGCAAGCTTCGCGGCTGCCACCATCACCCGGTCGCCCGCATCGTTGCGGCCCACACGGTCTGTGCTCATCTCGGCACGGGTCGGCGCCTCGCCCGACACACCCATCGCCTTCATGCCACTCGCAAGTGCGCGGCAACGATGGGCTACCTCCCTCCTCCGTACGACCCTGGAGACTGACTCCAGGGCTGCACGCACGAAGCGATTACGGGCTGTGTCGATGGTGAGCTCGTCGAACCGGCACGCCACCAAGCCCCGCTCCAGCAACTGATGGTGCTCGCTCCTCAATACATCTATCCGGCCACGCGCCCGATGGGTCACTGCCTCGCGAGGACGGTAACCGAGACTCAAGCGACGACGCTGTCGCTCCTCCACCGCATGGCACAACGAGTCCCGACACCTCAATAACGGACGTACCTCCCTCGGGTCGGTGAATGTCGAACTCAGCTCTCGGGCCCCCTGTTCCAAGAAATCTTATGTTCGGAATCCGCAAGTCATATCTCCTACCAAGGTCAAGCCGGCGCGAGGCTCGTCATCGCGCACCATGCAAGCCGCGCGGTCCCCTGTCGCGCGTTCTGCGATCATCAGGCACAGCTTCTTCGGATTCCTCTCACTCGATCGCCCGGACACCGCGGCACTGCGGGTAGCTCGAGCAACCCCAGAAGGCCTGACCCGCCTTAGTCCCCTGCCGGGCAACGCGCCTGACCATCGGTCTGCCGCACACGGGGCATCGCGGCCCGCTTGCGTCACCCGTTCCCGCTGAAGGCTGGGCGGTCACCGAGCTCCTCCGCACCTTGCCGACCATCGCGCTCAGCCCGGCGCCGTCGATCAGTTCGATGTTGCGCCCCCTCGCGAAGTCCCGCGCCTCTGCCGTGAAGACCCCCGAGGTCACCACGAAGCCCCCCGGAGCCCCCTCGGCCACCATCGCACCCAGCAACTCCCGCACGACGTTCACCGAGACCTTGTAGGCGCGCCACTGCTTGCACTGCACAAGAAAGGTCTCGTTGTCCTTGCGCAGCTTGAGGTCGACGCCGCCATCCGCGCCACCCCCACCGGTCTCGAGCACCGTATAGCCCCGTCGCCGAAAAAGCTCTCCGACCAGCAGCTCGAAATCCTGCCATGACATCGATCGCAACGTCCCGCCGGAGGGGTCCCCCCCGAGGTCGGTGACCAGGGCTGCCCGCTTACGGCGCCCCAGGAAGGACACCGCCGCCCCGACGGCGAGCGCACCGGGTATAAGGTATTGCCCAACCGAGGCGAGCGTCCTTATGAACTGGCCAGTCACAAGCTGACCGACTTGGCCCGGCGCCACACTCGTCGACACCTCGGCGGCTGCGTAATGGTGCAGGGGCCAGTACGTCACCACCGCCAGGATGAGCCCCACCCACCAAGGCAGCATCGCTGCGATCTCGAGGAGATCTTCGAGAAGTTCCGTCTTTCGCCTCTTCGCCACTGTCGCCCTCTCACGCTTGACCCACCTGCGTCTCTTACTCACCTGCGATTCCGCCCGAGCCGGAGAAGGAGGGCTGGATCTGAATACGGAGACCAGGCGAGTCCGCGTAGTGCCGGGACAGCAGCGCGGGTCGGGGACCAGCGTCCCCGCGGTGCCCCCCGGCGCCACTGGCGTCGGCTCCCGCCACAGTCCCCGCGCGCCGACGTTCCTCGCGGCGCTAACCTCAGCCGATGGACCTCCCCCCAGCTCTGCCTGGTTACCGCCAAGGCGCAGGCCCGACCTCCCCGTCTTCGGAAATCTCGGGCGATTCACTCAGCGGTCAGATCCCTTCTTCTCGGACTCCCTGAGCTTATGCTGGTAGCGGTCATACGGTTCGCGTTCCTCGCAGGCCTCGCCCATGGTCTTTCGGCACTGGGCTTGGCCATAGGACTCGAGGGTCTCGTAGCCCGTGCGCTGCCAGTCGTGCCCTGCGCAGGCAGAAAGTGTCGCGACCAGCGCGCCGGCGAGCAGCATCGGACCGAATCGCGCCCCAGCACGGTTCCCGCGCTCCGCGCCGGACCCGGGAGCGCGCCGTGATGGGCCCTCTTCCGCCGGCGGCCCCACACGTTTGGCGACGGGTTGGGAGTAGCGGGACTCCATCTCTGTCATCAATTGCGCCGCCTTTTGGCAAGACTGTCCCGATCGTGTTCCCCCGGGCGCTGCTCGTCGGCATCGGGCTCGCACCGTCTGCCCATTCCGCGGCCTGCGGACTTCGGCGCTAACATAGCACGTAGACCCATAACCGACTCGGTTGCCGAGGACACCGCACCGGTTAGGGAAACGCCGCGGGTCCTTGTGGCCCAGCCCCTCCCGGCTGGCCGCGGTCCGACAGCACGGCGTCAGCGGGCGGCGCCGCCCGCAGGGGTACCCGGTCCTTGCACGCACCAGGCTCGCCGTCGTCGGCCAGGAACCGCACGAGGGCTCACCGGTGACCGGTCACCGGTCACCGGTCACCGGTCACCGGAGGCTACCGCGTCGAGCAGGACCGTTTCCTCGTGGGCCAGGGTGTCGGCCGCGAATACCAGGGCCGCCTGAATGTCCTCGCGCGTGAGCCACGCGTAGGCATCGAGCAGATCCGCCTCGCTTGCCCCTTCGGAGAGCTTGCGCAAGACGCTGGCGGCCCACGCCTGATGGCGGGGCTGCCACGAGCGTCTCGCCCCTCGCCCCCGGCGCCCCTCAACGCGCGGAAGGCTCGGGTGCCGCGCTGACAGACGCCGGAGCAGAAGGTGCGCCGAGCCCGAAGACGCGCAGCCCCGTCTCCGAGTGAGCCTCCGGCTGCAGGACCACATCACTCTCGAGCAGCGGCGTGGGGAGCCGGCTCGAGACAAAGGCCAGCACCACATGACGATGGTCCCCGACGGGCTCGGTGAGGCACACCGCCGGGCAGACCTTGGTCGCAGACAGGTCGTCGAACGGAAACGGCACCAGCACGACCTTACCCCGCGTCATGGAAGGGCCGCCCGTCTTCGGGCGAGTACAGGTCCTCTTCCTCCGCCAGGAAGGCGAACACGGGGTTACGTACGGCCGCGTGCAGCCAGTCCGACTCGCTCGCTTCCTGCTCCTCGCCAGCGGGCAGGAGGATGATCACGCGGACAGGACCTTTCGCGAGCCCAGTGACCGGGTGGTCGAGCGTGATGCGCCCCTGCGGGTCGAGGGTTCCCGTCGTCTCGATCGCTCTCGAGATTGTGCTCACAGGCCGGCTCCGCACCTCAGGGCGAATGGATAGGCTCACCCTGCCTTAGCCCTCCCGTCCGCGCAAGCGCCGCGCTCCGACCCACGAAGAGGCCACCGGCCACGCGGCCTCTTGTTTTAGGGGTAGCCCCGCATAGCCCGCGCCCGCGGGTCCTCGCCGTTGGCCGCGGCCCGCGCGCTGTCTCGTGAAAGTGCTCAGGGGAGCGATGCGGCTCGAAAATCGCTGGGCCTTAACCTTGGGGCACTGCCCACGGCACGCTGGCCCAGGCCGGGACGGGGGTCGGGCCTCGACCCCCCCCGACGGCTAGCCGCTCCCTGCGACATCGTCGAGAAAGGACAGATCCGCGCGGACGAAGCCGAGCAGCAGGGCGCCGAGGGCGGGGTAGACATCAAACTTCGGTCGTGCCTGCTGGCAGCGATGGACGAAGCGGTCTAGCCAATCGAAGAGGGCGGCACGCAGGAATTCGGCCTGCTCTCGCGCCAGCGCCGGGATATCGCGACCGGCGGCCTGCTTCTCCGCAACATAGGCCATATACGCCAGCGGCACAGCGATGTGGTCGGCTGGCTCGCGGAACTGCGCCTGGAGCGCCAGCGCGTGGCTGGCGAGGAACGCGCGGATGCGCACCGTCATCTTCCTGCTCGCCGGCAAGCTCGACTTCACCCGACTGAACCCCTACGTGCCGGCGACTCTACCCACGTGAAATTCAATAGAGCCAGGAATCAGAACACCTTGACCAGCTTGACCTCGAAACGATAACCGTCGGAAGGGGTTGGGCTGTCGTAGTCACGGTAGACGGGCAGGGTGACCAGCACGCCGATGACGGTGCCCGTCGGCTGATTTTTGAAGACGACCTTGGGGCCGACATACCATTCCCAGCGGGCATCGTTCTGCTTTCGGTCGAACCGTTCACTTTCGCCGTCCCAGCCCAGATGCGACTCCACGCCGACATCGAACGCGTTGCTCAGGGCGTAGGCCCAGCCGGTAAGGCCCCGGAACATGTTCGGCTTCCGGTAATCGTGTTCACCGTCGGTAAAGGTGTAGTAGTACAACTCCTGATCGAAACGATTCGCCCCCAGGAAGTAGGTGAGGCCGACCCCGCCCCCCGCGCCCCAGGCCTGGTTTCCGGTGTAGTCGTTGTTGTTCTTCCCGCCGTCCGCCGTCGGCAGGATGACGCCGGCATCGAAGGCGAGGCTGAAGGGGGCCCCTTCGGCCTGGTTCATAACCACCTTGTGCAGAGCGACGGCGGTATCGCCGATCAAACCGTAGTGGTCGGTGTCGTTGGTGGCGCGCACCTCTTTTTTAACATCGTAGATCGGGGTGGCGCTGCGGATATCCAAGCCCGGGGCAATACCATAGCGGAACTTGACCACCCCGACGTTCTTGGTCAGCTTGACGTTGTCGTTAAGCTCATCGTCACGGAGCCGGATGCCGTCGGTTTCCGCATGGGTGTAATTGAGAAGCGCAGAGAATTTGCCGACCGGCACCCCCTCGCCGGCGGGACCCCAGGCGGCGCCGACGCCGCCGAAGGCCCTGGGCGCCGGTCGAGCCGTCTCCTCGGCCGTCGCCGACGCGGGGCTTATCGAGAAGAGGGCGATGAGCAAACAGGCGGGCAGGTTGTAAAGAAACGTCTTCATTCTGTTGCCTCCAGCTGTCCGGGCCCGTCCCAGGGGCGTCGATTTCATGGGGATGACCGCGGCTTGCCTAGAAAGGCGCCCTGGGCGGGAAATTGATCCCTCCACCCGGGGCGCGGACCATCAACCAACTTGACGAAAGCCTTTCGCGCCGTGCCCCGCGCCCGTCGAAACGGGGGCTCACAGAGGCCGAAACGTCGACCTGCCGGGCTGGGCGCCGGGACGAGGCGGCGCCTCGCTTTGCGCCGCCCTCGTCCCGGTCAGGCCCTCACTTCCCGAGCGCCTTCTCTACGCTGAAGGGCATCGCCTGGTAGCCGGTGGTGTCCATCAGTTGGATCTCCACCGAAGGCTCCTTGGCGCCCCACTTGAACTCGTCGATGTACGGGTTCGGGTCGGTCTTGAAGGCGCCAGTGCTGATGTCGAAGTCGGCACCCGCGACGGCCGAGTAGACGAACACCGAGTTCTTGTCGGCCTGGTACTCGGTAAGCGAGGTCACCGGGCTGTACCAGGCGTTGCCACGCTCCTTCCCGTATTCCCAGACCTGCTCGACGGTCATCTTCTTCTGGTCGATCTTGTAGACCACCGCGCGCGAGTACTTCATGCTCGGCAGCGCCGGCTGCTCCATGCCGCGGCTGTCGCCGTTGTCGAAGGCGCTCAGGTACAGGGTGTCCCCCTTGGACATGCTGTCGATCTTGAACGCGGTGTGCTGGGTCCAGGTCCAGTCGAAGTCGCCTTCGCACTTGCTGTTCTCGCACTTGATCTTCTGACCCTTGGCGTCCACCGGCGTCAGCACCTTGGTGGCCAGCTCGCCCTTCCAGGCCTCGGGGCTGCCGACGATCCACTTGACCTTCTTGTCGCGGCCGATCTTGATCATCGCCGACTGGTGACGCGAGCTGATGATGATCGAGTCGTCCTCGGCGTCGTGGTCGACGCTGTTGACGTGCGCCCAGTTGCGGCCCGGACCGACGCCGACGATGTCACCGAACTTGTCGTCCTTGTCCTGCTTGGCCAAGTCGTCGGCCGTCATCGTGTGCGAGGCCAGGTTGGCGTCGATGTTCAGGCACACCGCGCCCTGGTCCAGCACCTTGAGGTTGACGTCGCGGTAGGGGTCAAGGATCTCGTACAGGCGCCAGTCGTCGACCACCCTGCCGGTGGCGGGTTCGATCTCGGCGATCACGTCACGCACGGTGCGCACGTTCTTGCCGTCGGAGCGCTTGTAGTTGGCGCTGCCCACGCGCAGGAAGTAGTTGCCGTTGGGCGAGAGGTCCAGCGAGTGCGAGAAGTCGTTGTAGGCCGCGGGCAGCTGGCGGTTGAAGATCTCCTTGCCCATGATGTCGTACTTGACGTAGCGCTGTCCGTAGCCCCAGGTCAGCGCGCCGTCAGCGCCCTGCTTGAAGCCCATCATCACGCCGGCCCTGTAGATGCTGTTGATGTCGTAGATGGGCTGCGCGTTCAACGCCCAGCGGATCTCGCCCTTCGTGTCGATGATGAAGTTGACCGGGTAGTAGTTCCACTCCAGCGCGCCGCCGACGGGGTTGTTCCAGACCGCGCGCGTGCCCTTGCCGGCCTTGGGCAAGAAGTTGTTGACGAAGTACAAGCGGTCGGCGAACTCGGGATCGACCTTGTTGACCTTGGCCTTCGAGAAGAAAGCCCCGCGCTGGGTCGGCGTACCCGCGGGGTCGGTGGTCACCGGCCCGGCGTAGATCGTGTAGGCCTCCTTGATGCGCTCCTCCTTGCCGGCATAGACCTTCGTGTACTCGACCTCGACGGTGGCTGCGGCCCAGGCCACCAGCAGCGATGCGGAGGCGAGAGCGCAGGCGCCGGAGAAGGCGAAGGCGGCGAGCGGCGAGAGTGACTGGTAGAGCCAGCCGAAGATCACCGAGGCGGGCAGCAGCATCACGCCGGCAGTCAGGTTGAACCAGCCGAAGGCGGTGCCCCGTCGCCCCGCCGGCGCCAGGTCGGCCACCAGCGCCTTCTCCACCCCCTCGGTCGCGGCCATGAACAGCCCATAGAACGCGAACAGCGCGAACAGCACCGGGCCACCCTGTACCAGGGTGCCGAGGGCAAGGTAGAAGATGCCGTAGGCCAGGTAGCCTGCCACCAGGAGGCGCACGCGCCCCCAACGGTCCGACAGCGCGGCCAGCGGCGTCGAGAACAGCGCGGCGACCAGCGACACCGCGGCCCACAGGAGCGGCACCTGGGCCTCCGGCACCCCCAGCTCCCGCGCCCGCAGGAGCAGAAACAGGTTGGAGGAGTTGCCGAGGGTGAACAGCGCGACCACCACCAGGTAGCGCTTGAACGCCGCCGGCATGTCCTCCAGGCGCCAGTCGAAGCGCACGGGCGCGGGAGCGGCCTCGTGTCGTGGCTCGCGGAGGGCAAGCGCCAGCGCCAGGCAGACCGCCCCCGGCAGGGCCGACCAGAGGAAGATGTCCCGCAACGGCATCTCGGCCGCCAGCAGCAGCGCGGCCAGGAGCGGGCCGATCACCGCCCCCGCATTGTCCATCGCCCGGTGCAGACCGAAAGCGAGCCCGCGCTGCCCGGGCCCAACGCTCGCCGCCAGCAGGGCGTCGCGCGGGGAGCTGCGCAGACCCTTGCCGACGCGGTCGGCGAAGCGCAGGACGAGCAGCCACGGCCAGCTCGCGACGAAGGCAATGAGTGGCCGCGTCAGCCCGGCCAGCCCGTAGCCGGACACGACCCAGGGCTTCGCCCGGCGCGTGCGGTCCACCATCACGCCAGAGAAGAGCTTCAGCAGGCTGGCGGTCGCCTCGGCGACGCCCTCGATGACCCCGAGCGCCCGCGGTCCGGCCATCAGCACCGACGACAGGTACAGGGGCAGGAGCGGATAGAGCAGCTCGCTCGCGCTGTCGTTCACCAGGCTGATCAGACCGATCAGCCAGACCGTGCCCGGCAGGCCGCGCAGTCCCGGGCGCCTGTCGGTCGGACTCCGGATCACGGGGCAGTGCGCTCTGCCCCAGCGGACCCGCACGGCTGGAGCCGGGATGTCGCCGGAGCGCCGAGGACCCACAGGATCTGGAGGGCACGGTGGGTCAGCAAGACCTCGATGGTATCCCGACCTGCAAGGCTCAGAGCCCGAAGCGCGCGGCCTCGCCGAGCTCGGCCTCGATCTCGAGCAGCCGGTTGTACTTGGCCATGCGCTCGCTGCGGCACACCGAGCCGGTCTTGATCTGCCCACCGCCCATGGCCACCGCGAAATCGGCCATGAACGGGTCCTCGGTCTCGCCGGAGCGGTGCGAGATCACGTAGCCCCAGCCGGCCTTGCGGCAGAGCTCGATCGCCTCGATGGTCTCGGTGACGGTACCGATCTGGTTGAGCTTGATCAGCACGGCATTGCAGGTCTTCTCCTCGATGGCCCGGGTGATGAAGCGCGTGTTGGTGACCAGGATGTCGTCGCCGACGATCTGGACCCGGTCGCCAAGCGCCGCGGTGTGGTCGCGAAAGCCCTCCCAGTCGTTTTCCGCCAGCCCGTCCTCGATGGACACGATCGGATAGCGGTCGAGCCACTCCCGGTAGAGCGCGGTCATCTCGGCGCTGGTCTTGTCGCCCTGCCCGCTGCGGGTGAGCCGATAGCGGCCGTCCTCATAGAACGAGCTCGCCGCGGCGTCGATCGCGACCGCCACCTCGCCCCCCGGCTCGAAGCCTGCCTGCCGGATCGCCTGCACCAGCAGCTCGCACGCCTCCTCGTTGCTCTTGACCTGCGGCGCGAAGCCGCCTTCGTCGCCGACGCTGGTGGCGTAGCCCTTGCCCTTCAGGATGGCCTTGAGCGCGTTGAAGGTCTCGACCGCGTAGCGCATCGCCTCCGAGAAGCTCGGCGCGCCCCGCGGAACCAGCATGAATTCCTGAAGATCCAGGCTGCTATCGGCGTGCTTGCCACCGTTCAACACGTTCACCATCGGCACGGGCAGACGGACGGCGCCGGTGCCCCCGAGGTAGGCGTAGAGCGGCAGGCCACAGGCGCTGGCCGCAGCCCGGGCCACGGCCTGGGACACACCGAGGATCGCGTTCGCCCCCAGGCGGGCCTTGGTGGGGGTGGCGTCGAGCGCGATCATCGCCCGATCGATGCGGGCCTGCTGGCGCGGGTCCATGCCCGTGACCGCCGGGCCGAGCCGCTCGTTGACGTTCGCGATGGCCCGCAGGACGCCCTTGCCGGCGTAGCGCCGCGCGTCCCCGTCGCGCAGCTCGACGGCCTCGTTCTCGCCGGTGGAGGCCCCGGAGGGCACTGACGAGGTCCCGCTGACCCCGTTGTCGAGCGCGACGGTGACCCGCAGGGTCGGAGTGCCGCGGGAATCGAGGACCTCAAGGGCTCGCACGGACTGGATACGCATGGACCTTTCTCCTCTGGGCTACCGCACCACCAGCACGGCGCAGTGGGCGTGGTTGATCACGTGCTTGGTCACCGAGCCGACCAGCCAACGCTGCAGGAAGGACTTGCCCCGGTGGCCCACCACGATCAGGTCGATCCGGTCGTTTTCCGCACAGGCCAGGATCTTCTCCGCGGGGTGGCCGACCGCGACCTCGTAACGGATCACCAGGTCGCCGGTGTCTGCGCGGGCCCGCAGGGCGTCGAGCACACCCTGGTAGTAGCTCTGGGAGTGCTCGAGGATCGCCTCGGTCTCCACGTCCTCGGCGAACTCCGGCGGCCGGCTGACCGCCAGCACGGCCAGGGTCGAGCCATACTTGCGCGCCAGGTCGACGGCGGCCTCGAAGGCCTTCAGGGCGGAGTCCGAGCCGTCCACAGCGACCAGAATTCGATGGAACATCACTGCACCTCCTGGACGGGTGTGCCGGGAGCGCCACTGCCGCGCTCGGCCTCTTCGGGCGTCGCCGGCAGCAGGTGGTGGGGCAGGAAGAAGGCGTTGGCGATGAGCGTTGGCACCACGGCGCTGCCGATGACCGCCAGGATGAGCAGCGAGTACTGGGTCTGGTCGATGATAGCGTGCGAGAGGCCGAAGAGCGCCGCGATGCTGCCGAAGGTGAGTCCGGTGGACATCAGGAGGGTGGTGTACATCGACTCCCGGCGCGGCGATCCGTAGCGGCGCGCGACCGGGTAGACGCCCAGCATCTTGGTCGCGATCTTCGAGCCGAGCAGGACCAGGAAGGCGACCGGCGCGGCGGCCAGCGCCGCGAGCGACACGAACGACCCCGCGCGGATGAAGTAGAACGGGGTCAGCAGGCCGAAGGTCAGGGTGCGCAGGCGCCGGATGAGAGCGTGATCCTTGCCGACGGTCCCGGCCAGCACCATGCCGGTCAGGTAGGCGGGCAGCACCGCCTCACTGTCGGCCCAGGCGGCGAGCCCGCCCAGCCCGAACAGGACCAGCAGCAGGAACTTGGCCTCGAGCTCCGAGGGCCGCCCGCCGTAGCGGCGGAAGAACCGGGGCGTCAGCCAGGGCAGCACGGTGAAGGCGACGACGCTCGCGGCGACGAACACCAGGGTCCGGTAGGTGAAGGGCGCGAACAGGAGCCCGAGCGCCACGACGGTCCCGAGGTCGGTGACAAAGCAGGCCGCGAGCACGGTCTTGCCGTAGTCGGTCTGGTTCAACCCGAACTCGAGCATCACCGCGTACACCACCGCCACCGAGGTGGTCGAGAGCGCGACCCCCGCGAGCCAGCTCGCCTGGGCGCCCCAGTCGAGCAGGTAATAGGCGGTGGCGGCACAGCCGAGGAACGGGGCGGCGAAGCTGACCAGCCCCACGGCGCTGGCCTCGCGCCAGCGGGCGCGGAAGACGACGGGGTCGAGCTCCGCGCCGGCGAGGAAGGTGAGCACGATCGCACCGGTCCCGGACAGGAACTTGATCCAGGACTCGTCGGCACCCAACGCGGCGCTGCCGACCAGGGCGCCGATGGCGAGCTGGGCCACGATCCCGACCACGATCTCGGAGAGCGCGGTGGCGATGCGCAGCCGGATGGAGATGAGGGTAGCTGTGAGCGCGAGGCCGAGCCACAGCGCCGCGAGTAGCCAAACGTCCGTCACAGTCCTCGCCTCCTCTGCCGTACCCTGTGCAGGTCTCTGCGAGGATTGCGGGACGCTCGGCCTGGACCGATGCCGTACCGCCCCCGCTCGCGAGGGCCCGGTAGGCATCATCAGCCCGAGGGGCGGTTAGGGGAGGAATGCCATCTCCGTGACGCGGTGGAAGTATAGGCGCCGGTCACGGGAACTGGCCAGAAGGACGGCCATCGCCAGCCCCGTGGCGGCCGTCAGGTGCCAGTACGGGAGCCATTGCGCCGGGTCGTGCACGAGCAAGAAGCCCCCGGTCATGCCCGCCACGCCGACGAGGGGGGCCGCGCGCAGGGCGATGTTGGCCCAGCGCTCGCCAGGGATGTGCCGAGGCTCGGGGGGAAAAAGCGCGGCGATGCGAGGATGTCCCGTCATGTCCCGGCTGTACTCGTGGTCCCTGTCTCCGGCACCCAGAAGAGCGCCTCCACCGGCAGGCCCACCGCGGTCCCCGCGCCTCCCTCGAACAGGCGGAAGCGCTGGGCCACGCGCCCCGACACCCGCAGCTCCAGGACCAGGGGCGAGGCGTCGTGGTGAAAGTGCACCAGGGTCTCTGCCCCCAAGTCGTTGACATCGAACCGGCCCGTAAGCACCACCTCACCGTCGTGGGGCGGGTGTGTGGCATCGCGCAGGGCGATCTCCTCCGGCCGGATGCCGAGCATCACCCGGGAACCGGGCGCGGCCCTGGTGTCCCCCGCGGGCAGGGGCACTACGCCGCCGAGGAGCGGGCAGTCCACCCGCAGCTGCTGGCCTTCGCCATCTCGAACCACCCCCGGGAGCAGGTTCTTGATGCCGAGAAAGCGGGCCACGGCGAGCGTTGCCGGGCGCCGGAAGACCTGCTCGCGGGCTCCGCACTGCTCCAGCCGGCCATCGACGAGCACGCCGATGCGCTCGGCGAGAAAGAACGCCTCCGTCAGATCGTGGGTCACCAGCAGCACGGTGAGCCCCTGGTCGCGCCCCAGGGACCGCAGCAGCCACCAGAGGTCCCGGCGCAGGCTCTCGTTGAGGGCCGCGAAGGGCTCATCCAGCAGCACCAGGCGCGGGCGGGTTGCCAGGGCCCGGACCAGGGCCACCCGCTGGCGCTCGCCGCCGGAGAGCGTCGCCGGCCGGCGTCCGAGCAGGGACCCGATGCCCGTGGTCTCGACCAGCCGGTCGAGCAACGGCCGGTAGGTCGGCGGGGGAAGCCGGCGCGCCCGCACGCTGTAGTCCAGGTTCTCGGCAACGCTCAGGTGCGGGAACAGTCCGAGCCCCTGCGGCACATAGCCGAGGCCGCGCTGCTCGGTCGCGAGTCGGCCGATCTCCTGCCCCGCCAGCCGGATCTGGCCCCGGACCGGCGGCCGGATCCCGAGCACGGCGGCAAGCAAGGTGCTCTTGCCGGAGCCGGACGGCCCCAGCACCGCGTGGCACCCGCCCTCGGCCACGGCGAGATTGATGTCGCGCAGCACGAAGTCGCCGGCGTGGACCTCCAGCCCCTCGATCTCAAGCATCGGCGCGGGCCTGCAGGAGCCGGCGGGCGGCGTACAGCGCCGTGAGACCGATCGTGACCAGCACCACGATCAACGCCACCGTGCCCTCGATGTCGGCGCTCGCCAGGCGCATGAAGATGGCGATGGGCAGGGTCTCGGTGCGCATCGCCATGGTGCCCGCGACCATCAGCGTGGCCCCGAACTCGCCCAGCGCCTTGGCCCAGGCGAGGATGAATGCCGCCACCAGGCCCCGCTTGGCCAGGGGCAGGGTCACCGTGCGGAAGGCGTGCGCCGGGCTGGCGCCGAGGGTGCGGGCGACCGTCTCCAGCTCCGCGGGCACCTCGTCGAAGGCGGCCTTCAGCATGCGCACGGCGACCCCCAGGATGGTGACGAACTGCGCCAGCACGATGCCGGCAAAGGTGAACACGAACCGCACCACGCTCTGCTGCAGCCACTCGCCGAGCGGGTTGTTGAAGAAGATGAGCAGGATGGCGCCGAGCGCCGCCGGCGAGACGATGATCGGAAACTCCAGAACTGTCTCCGCCGCCTCCTTGCCCGGGAAGGAATAACGCGAGAGCGCGTAGGCCGCGGGGGTGGCCAGCAGCAGGGCCAGCAGGGTCGCGACGGTGGCCGCCACCAGCGAGAGGCGGATCGAGAACAGGGTGCGCTCCGAGGCGAGCGCGCCGAGCACGGCGGGTGGCTCGAGAAACCAGGCGAGCGAGGCGATGAGCCCGCCGTAGAGGGCCAGCACCGCCAGGGCGGCGCCGATGGTCCCTCGGCGCAGGCTCATCGCGTCGCCTCGCGCCTACTTCTTCAGCCAGTCGGCCGGCACCGTGTATTCGCCACCCACCGGCTTGCTCTCGCCGATCCACGCGAAGGCCTCCTCGGGCGTGGCGAAGTACCGGTACTTGGCGAAGATCGCCTGGCCGTCCGGACCGGTGAGGAAGTCGATGAAGGCCTGTGCCGCCGCCCGGTCCTGGGTGTACTTGGCGACGGCGATGGGGAGGTAGCCGACCCGCGGGACCTGCTCCTTCGGCAACGGGATGGTCTCGATGCGCTCGGGGTCCCAGTACTGGAAGACCCGCCAGCCGATCACCGCATCGGCCATCTTCAGCGAGATGGCGGTGGCGGTCTTCTCGCAGGACTCGGTGTAGTTGACGAGATTCTTCTTGAAGGCCGCCCGTTCCTCGGCCGTGAGCGCACGCTCCAGGATCTCCACCGCGTAGGCGCCGACGCACACCCCCTCGGGGTTGGCGATGGCGACCCGCAGCCCCGGGCGGGTCAGGTCCTTCAAGCTGTGCACACCCTGGGGGTTGCCCTTGTAGACGTTGATGGCGGGCACCAGGTAGACCAGCACCTTCTCGGTCTCGGAAAACACGTCGCCGTCGCGCTTGGCCTTCTCCATGTAGTCGGAGGAGCCGGGGAAGTAGAGGTCGCCCTGCTTGGCGAGCTTCATCTGCGAGAGCACGTAGCCCGACCCTCCGAAGATCACCTCGACCTTGACCCCGGTCTTCCGCTCGTAGACCTTGGCCGCCTCCTCGGTGGGCGGCTTGGAAGCGGCGCCGGCATAGACGAGCAGGCGCTCGGCGGCGGAAGCGGTGAAAGAAAAGATCACGGCGGCGAAGGGCATGAGGAGCTTTGCGAGTGTCACGGGGAACTCCTTTCGGGGTGGACAGTTGGGGTGGACAGCGGTCCGGGACGGGGGCCGTGTCAGTCCTATACGGCCGGTCCCACACGCGCTCGTGATGTCAAAACTGACATAACGAGGTCCGAAGTGCAAGGCGGTGACCCGACGAAGGGCAGGTGCTGGGGAGGCTCAGTCCGCCAGGGCGCGCACCGCTTCGAGCTCGGTCGTCGCCTCGGCGTTCAGCCGCCGCTCCAGCGCGTCGTACCGGGCGATGAGGTCCTCGCCGAGCGGCGTCAGGGTCGCACCCCCGCCGCGCTTGCCGCCGGAGGCCGTGACGACCACCGTGCGGCCGAAGCCCCGGTTGAGCGTGTCAACAAGCAGCCAGGCGCGCTTGTAAGGCAGGCCGAGCGAGCGCGCCGCCGCCGCGATGGAACGGGTCTCGCCGATCTTGCGCAGCAGGTCGACCTTGCCCGGGCCGATGGCGATCTGCTCGCCGATATAGATCCGAGGGCGCACCAGGATGGCGCGAGGCTCGTCTGCGGTAGCGTTCATGCGCACAGGCTACGGGAAATGGCCGCCGGGCCCCAAGCAGCCTGCACGGCAAGTCTCGTGCCTCCTCTGAGGTGGACCCCGCTGTTTCTCATCCCTCCACCTCCGCCTCGGGCCACAGCCCCGGAAACAGGAAGCGCAGGCTCGCCAGCGGCACCGAAAAGCCGACCGGGGCCCGGGGGCTGGCCGAGGTCAGAAGCCCGAAATCGAGCAGGCTCGCCAGGACCGTGCGGACAGCCCGATGGACAGATTCATGGCCGCTCCAGAAGCTCACAACCTGCTGCCATGGTTAGGGTATTCCACGACGTGCGGAGATGTCGATGGACACTCGGGGTGGGGTCGGTGGAGTCGCTGGAATCGGGGCGAAGTCGTCGGGGGAGGATCCCGTCTGCCCCGGAGACGCGTATGCCGCAGGGTGCCTTTCCACCGGTGAGAAAACCGGCGACCGAGGGCATCGGCGCAAATCCGATGGGCAGGAAGGCGGTGGGCGGAGAACGAGGCCCCGGGGTCAGCAGCCGCTGGCACTCGGTGAGGGAGCGGGGCGTCGGCACGGGCAGTGCACCGACGGGCGCTCCCGACACCCACCCGGGAAGGCCGGACCGCACAGGCGTCAGGGACCCCAGCGCCGGGACCCGCCCGGTGCGGTGCTCGTTCGAGGCCGACGCTCGTCGAATCCGTGCCCAGGGCCAGGACGGGTGGGACGGCCAGGCACCCGAACGCCAGTGAAGTGCCGCAAGGCGGCCCCCACTCCGGCAGCCGATGCCGGGCGGGGCCGGGCTCCCTTCGGCAGGTGTCACGTTCTCCGACAGGGCGGACCAGGAACCCCGCAGTCAGGGGCTCCGGGCACGGTCAGACTCTGATCGGCCACAACCGGTCGCGCCCCACGCCTCCGGCGAACGGCAGCGTTGCCTTAGCGCGGACCTGCGGAAAGCTGCAACCGAACTCTTCCGGCTCGGTGGTTATGGCTTGGGTATCGTGCCGAAGTGGCTAGCCGGAGCTCGCAACAGGCTCAATACGGTCATACACCTCCGTGCGCCCACGCTGCAGCTCCCAGAGATCGACAGCCCGCTGCATGTTCAGCCAGCTTTCGGCGCTCCCGCCGAGGAGGCGAGCGAGGCGCAGGGCCATATCGGGAGTCACAGGTCGACGCTCATGCACGATCTCGGAAACCGTGCGCCTCGACACCCCGAGACGCCCGGCAAGCTCACCCTGGGTGAGGCCAAGGCTCGGTAGCACGTCCTCTCTGAGGATGGCCCCAGGGTGCGTGGGCTTTCGGTTGCGGGGCATCAGTGATAGTCCTCCAGAGTCACGTCCCAGGCGTCGCCATCGGTGATCCGGAAGGTCAAGCGCCAGTTGCCTGACACTTTCACGCTCCAGAATCCCTTGCGGTCACCTTTCAATGGATGCAAGCCCCAACCGGGCATGCCCATGTCCTCGGGTTGGGTTGCGGCGTCCAGCCGGTCGAGCTGTCTCAACAGTCTCGGGGCATCCTTTGCACTCACGCCGCTACGGTCGTCCTCGCGGAACAACCGCTCCAGACCCTTATGGCGGAAGTTCCGAATCATGCGTCTAGTGTAACGCAGCAAGTTACATCAAGACAGAGACTGGCAAAGCCCGCATGCCAGACGAGGTACGTCGGCTCACTGCTCCTCAGGGACCACACGAGTCGACGCGGTCAGCGACCGCTTGGGGTCGGGACCCGCCCTTCCCTGGCCGGGTCCAGCCGCCGCCAGGGTGTAAAGCTAGCCGACACCGCCAAATCACCTGGGAGGGTCGGCCCGGGTTCGCGCCGCGCGTTGCCCGCCCAACAAAGGGGGCCGCTTTGCGTCACGCACCGGGCCTCCCCCTCACCGCCCCCTGCCCCGCCCTGCCTCCTCCGACCCGCCTGCCTTCCCCTCGGCCGCCTGGAGCCCGAAGAGCTCACGTTGGCGCTCCCAGTCCCAAGGGATGTGCGCCCCGCGCCCCCGCAGCTGTTGCAGGTTGAGGTGACGCGGCTGGCGCCCCGCGAGGACCGCCTCCACGAGGTCGTGGGCAAGGAGCGTCAGGCGCAGCAACTCGGCGACCCAGCCCGGCTCGAGCTCCAGGCGCCGCGAGAGCTCCTCCGGGAAGAGCTGCTCCCAGACCTCCCCCGTGCGCCGCAGCGCCACCACCGCCTGGGGCTCGTCCAGCTCCCGCCCCGCCTGCGCCCGGGCCGCCGACTTCCAGGTCGCAATCAGCATCTCCGGCTGGCGCAGCAGCCCCTGGACCTGCCCCAGCACCCCGGCGTCAACGGACGATGGACGAAGGCTGCCACGTCACCTAGGATCCGGTGCGTCATTGGGGAGTAGCCGCCCGGCGTGGCCTGATCGCCGGGGCTTGCGTCAACACACTTGACCTGTCGGTCATGGCGCAGGCGGCTTCTAAGCATGGCAAGACCTTTGACCACGCTGTCTCTGGATCGGCCGGAGAGCAGTGTGGTCATCGGTTGGGTCCGGCCTGGAAGTTACCGTGGAAGCACTCCTCATGTCCGCCAGCATCGTCGCCCTCGCCGAGATTGGCGACAAGACGCAGCTGCTCGCGTTTGTCCTCGCCGCGAAGTTTCGCCAACGTACGCCCATCATCATGGGCATCCTGCTCGCAACGCTCGCGAATCACGCCTTTGCGGGCGCCCTCGGCTCCTGGCTAACGTCGCTGATGGAACCTCGTACCCTGCAGTGGGCCCTCGGGGGCTCCTTCCTCGCGATGGCCCTCTGGACGCTGATTCCGGACAGGCTCGATGAAGACGATACCAAGCTCGCCCGCCTGGGGGTCTTCGGCACCACGCTGGTGGCGTTCTTTCTCGCGGAGATGGGCGACAAGACACAGCTCGCAACCGTTGCCCTCGCCGCGCAATACCGGACGCTGGTGGCCGTCGTCGCCGGGACGACGCTGGGCATGATGATCGCGAACGTCCCAGCCGTGCTCGTGGGCGACCGGCTCGCGGAACGACTGCCGGTGCGCCTCGTGCACCTCATCGCGGCAGCGATTTTCGCCGTCCTTGGCATCGCCATGCTGCTCGGAGCGGAGAGGCTCTTCGGCCGGTGATCGGTCGGGGCGACCAAGAAAGCGCGTGTCAGGTCGGTGCCCGAGGCCAGGGCGGCCGGTGCGACCGGGCACCCGAACGGCAGTGAAGTGCCGCGAAGCGGACCCCCACCCCGGCAGCCGATGCCAGGCCGGGCTGGGCGCCCCTCGGCAGGTGTCAAGTTCTCCGACAGGGCGGACCCGGAACCCCGCGGTCAGGGGCGCCGGGCACGGTCAGACTCTGATCGGCCACCTGCGGACGTCTGCGAGGTCGCCCCATCAGGTATCGTCGAGATACCGCCGTGGCTGGTATGGCAGCCAACACGGTTTGCGGGGTGAGCGTCAGGTCGCTAGACTTGTACGAAATACAGGACATCTCTCCATGCGCATCATCAGCTTCTCTGAGGCACGCAATCGGCTCAAGCAGGTCATCGACCAGGTCGTGGACAATGCTGACGTCGCGATCATCACGCGCCGCGATGCCGCGGACGCCGTCGTGATGTCATTGGAAACGTTCAACAGCTGGCAGGAAACCGTGCACCTGCTCAAGACCCCGGCCAATGCCGCCCATCTGGCCCAATCGCTTGCACAACTTCGCGCGGGAAAGCTCGAGCCGCACCCGCTCGCTGATGGCTGACCGGCTGCTTTGGACGGCGGCTGCCTGGTCCGACTACGTCTGGTGGCAGGGACAGGACCGAAAGACGCTCAAACGCATCAATCTGCTCATTCAGGACACGATGCGCCATCCCTTCGAAGGCATCGGTAAGCCCGAGCCATTGCGCGAGAATCTGTCGGGACTATGGTCGCGCCGGATCGACGACACCCATCGGCTGGTCTACGCCGTCGAGGCGGGCACGCTGGCCATCATCGCCTGCCGGTATCACTACGAGTGATCCGCTTGCAGGGGGATCGTAGGCTTCGGCCCTGCGCGCAGGACCAAGGCGCGGTTCTTGCGCGCCGCATTTTCGTGTTCCGCGGCTGAACGCCGGCTCAGGCCCTTGAGGAACGTCTCTTGTGGGTCGGGACCACCCGGTAGCCGCCGGGCTTGGAAGGTCCGGAGTCAGACGCATAACTGACGGTCAGCGCCGGCGGCCGGGCGCCGACCCGGACCCGGCGCCGGGAACGCAGTCTTCAGGAAGCCGACCAATGTCGGGCCAGTGCACCGCGCCCGCTGGGAGCGGGGCGGAGCCCCACGGGGGGTAGTGCCGCAAGCAGCGACCAGGTCAGCCTGCGAATTGCCGCACCTGTAGTGGCGCGATGATGATCGCTACCGGTCGACCCCTAGGGCAAGAAGGGCAGGGGGCTTCCTCCGGAAGTTGCTCGGCTTCAGCTCAGCGCAGTCAGGGCGGCGGCACCCCGAGGCGGACCGGGCCACTTTGGCGCACGGCAAGGCGCGTGCGCGGGGGCGGCAGCGCCGGAAGGTCGCGGGCCACCAACCCGGTGGCGGCGGCCGTCTCGTCGCGCACCTCTGAGCGGTCATAGTCGATGCCGACCCAAAGAGTGGAGAACAGGCCAGGCTCAGAGCGTTCCGCGAGGAAAAGGGTCCCGGCATAGACCACTGGCGCGCCGGCAGGCACCTCGATGCGCCAGCGCGGAGCCCGGTCCAGCATCGCGGCGTACGTGAAGGCGTCGGTGCGCCGCGGCGGCAGTATGGCGAGGTAGTAGTAACCAGGCGGCAGTACCATGCTTGCCCACCCTTCGGCCCATGCGGCTTCGGAGGGGCTGTGGGGGACCCAGGCCAGCGGTTGGCCGCCGCTCTCGAAGTCGCCCCAGCCAGTGCCGATCGGGTCGGCGCTGAACGAGCCGATCAGCGGTTGGCGGGTGCTACCGTGCTGGTCCGTGCCAATGAGGCGCAGCAGCAGCAGGGTGCGGGCGCCGGTGCGCACCTGATCCAGGTCGTCCTGCCCTAGGGGCAGACCAATGTGCCAGCAGCCGGTGAGCGCCATTGCCAGCAGCAAGACGATAAGGCCCTTCATGGAGCCTGGTTCCCCGTGGCGGCCCAGTTGCGGAGAAAGGCGCCGTAGGTGACGCCGGGGGGCCGCTCGGCGTGCTCTGCGCGCTGCAGAATGCCGGACGCGTCGAACTGCAGCAGTAGCATGTGGTGGGCCGGCAGATCCGTAGCTCCAAAGGCCCCGCCGCCACGGCCACCGACCACCCACAGGAGCCGCCATCGCACCCGGTCCCAGTCGTAGACGACGACGCCCGCGTCGTCCCACACCGCGCTCGGCTCGCCCAGGCGCTCCAGCGCCTCAGCGCGGCTCGTGGCCCCGACCAACAGCATGCCCTGCGATTTCTGGGAGACCTCGCGCCCGGCGCTGATGTGCCCCTCACCGAGCGGGATGGGCAGCACGACGCATCCGGACAGCGGTAGAAGAAGCGGTAGCAGCAGGCGCGCGAGGATCATCGTCGCTCTTTACTAACGCCACGGTGCTCGGAAGAGACCGAAGACCGCCCGTCAGCGGCGCACCGGCTGACCATCGTCGGGCAGGACGTCGAGGTCGCCGAAATCGTCGAACAGGCCGACGGAATGACGAGCACGACCTGTTGGGAACCCCCTTAGGGATCCCCTCATTTGAGTGGATGGGTCATAAGGAGAATTGATCGGCAAACTGTTGATGCTGCGAGTGTTCGGGATCATGCTGCGAGCCCTGATCCGGGCAGAGAGGAGCGCAGCATGGCC
>JAGNLM010000020.1 GCA_017999615.1 Gammaproteobacteria bacterium
CGTGCCTAGCGTGGGGGGCTCGGAGAGGGGTATAAGAGACGGGCCGGTGCCAGCGCGGTGGGCGGTGCCGGCGGGGTGACCGGCGCGGGTGTGGGAGGGGGGCTGGGGGCCGCAGGGGGCGGCGCCGGCGGCACGGGCACCTTGGCTCCCAGCTGTTCCCGTGGCGGGCCGAGGCGGGTCACGGGGCTCGGCGGCTCCTGGGAGATCGCCGGCTTCAGCTTGATGGGCTTCTGCGGCCGCTGACTGTAGTCACGGGTACGCCGCGCGGGGGGGCGTGCGGCGGGTGCCGGGGCCTCGCTGGCGGGGGTGGCTTCGGGGTCGCCGGACTTCTCGCGCGGCAAGAGCGTGTCCTCCAGAGGGCTCGGTCCTGAGGGCCCTATGGTATCCGAGGCTGCGGTCACCCCCAAAGAAGGGTCGTCGGCAACGCGCCACCCCCGGGCCCCCTTGCGTTGACAGCCTCGCGGCCACCGGGCTAGCGTAGCGTCCGCCAGGTGCCCGACGGCCGTCCAGGTCCGCCGGGTGAAACGGGAAACCGGTGCGTGCCCGCCCCATCGAGCGGCGCAAGGCCGGTGCTGCCCCCGCAACGGTAAGTGAGTCGAGGCGGATCCGGACGCCACTGCGCGAAGGCGTGGGAAGGCGGTCCGCCGGCGAGAGCCGCTCACGAGCCCGGAGACCGGCCTGGCGTGATCCAGTCGTATGTCGCGGAGGGCGACGGCGCGGAGGGTCTCGTGGAGTTTTCGGCGAATGTCCGCAGGTTCGCAACCTTGGCCGTCCTCGCGGCCCTGCCGGGTGTCGGCTCGCGCCCGGTGGCCGCGGACGGCGTCCTGGAGCTGCCCGAACTGGTTGTCACGGAGACGCGTACCCCCTTGGCCGAGGGCTACGCCCTGGCCGACGTCACCGTCCTCGACCGGGAGGCCATCGAGCGCAGGCAGCCCCTCACGCTCCCCGATCTGCTGCGCGGGCAACGGGGGCTTGCGGTGGCCAGTGCCGGCGGCGCCGGCAAGCAGGCCTCGCTGTGCCTGAGGGGAACCGGCGCAAAGGACGTTCTGGTGCTGGTCGACGGGGTGCGCGCGGGGTCGGCCACCGGCGGCGGCTTCGCGTGGGAGTTCCTGCCCGTCGCCGAGCTGGACCGGGTGGAGATTGTCAGGGGTCCCCGGTCGAGCCTCTATGGGCCGGATGCGGTCGGGGGCGTCGTCCAGGTCTTCACCCGGCGGGCCGAGGAGGAGGGGACGGTCCTCTCGGCGCGGGCGGGGGCGGGCAACCGCGGAACCCTCCTGGGGCAGGCCGGACTCTCGGCGAGCGACGGGGGGTCCGAGGTGACGGTGCACGCCAGCGGGCTCGAAACCGAAGGGGCCAACGCCCGCCGGCCCGCCCTCGTCTTCGGGACCCTGCTCGACGAGCCGGACCGGGACGGCTACCGGAACCACGCCGTGTCGGGGCGCCTGGCCCACCGTTTCGGGCCCGCGGCGGCGGCCTCCCTCCACGTGCTCCACGCCGAGGGCAGCACCGAGTACGACGGTTTCCCCTTCGACGCCAACGAGACCGACTTCACGCAGGAGGTCCTCGGCGGCAGGGTGGACCTGCGGCCGCTCGAGGGCTGGCAGTCCTCGGTCACCGTGGGGCGAAGCCTGGACCGCCGGCGTGAGTACCGGGAGGGTGGTGCGGTCCCGGCGTCCCGCTTCGACACCGAGTCGCGGACCTTCTCCTGGCAGAACGATTTTCCGGTGGGCCTGGGGTTGTTGACCGTGGGCGCCGACCGCCTGGAGCAGCGAGTCGACAGCTCGGTCGACTACGACCGGCGGTCGCGCTCGGTCAACGGGGCGTTCGTCGAGCTGCAGGCCAGGGCGGGTGCGCACCGGGCCGTGCTCGGGGGGCGTCTCGACGACAACAGCCAGTTCGGCACGGCGAAGACGGGTAACCTCGCGTGGGGGTACGAGCTCGCGTCCGGCTGGGAGGCCGTCGCATCCTGGGGCACGGCATTCCGTGCCCCCACGTTCAACGAGCTCTACTATCCCGGTTTCGGCAATCCCGACCTGCGTCCGGAGCGCTCGCACAGCGTGGAGTTGAGCGTCGCCGGCCGTGCGGGGGAGTGGAGGCCCCGGCTGTCGGTCTTCCGCACCCGGATCCACAACCTGGTCGCGTTCCCGGCGCCGGCCTACGTCGGCCAGAACGTGGACCGGGCGGAGATCGACGGGCTCGAGCTGGAGCTCACGGGCAGCCTCGGGGGCTGGGAGCCCCGGGTTGCGCTCACCTGGCTCGACCCGCGGGACCGGGCCACCGGGGACCACCTCCCGCGCCGCCCGCAGGAGGCGGCGGTCTTCGAGCTGGACCGCCTCTGGGGTCCCGCGCACGTGGGGCTGACCTGGGTGGTGGAAGGGGCACGGTACGACGACCCGGCGAACCGGGAGCGTCTGGGCGGCTTCGGGGTGCTCGACCTGCGGGGCCGCTACCGCGTGGCTGGGGGCTGGACCCTCGAGGCGCGCGCCGGGAACGTCCTCGACCACGACTACGAGACCGTGGCGGGCTACCCCGAGTCGGGCCGCAGCCTGTTCTTCTCCATCGGCTACACGACCGGCGGGACGTGAGCACCAGGGACCCCTGGGGCTTGCCTAGTCACGCGCGCGGGCGCAGGTGTAACCTCGCCGGCATGGGACAGCGGCTCACTCGCATCTACACGCGCACCGGTGACGACGGCACGACCGGGCTCGGTGACGGCAGCCGGGTCGTCAAGGACGCCGTGCGGGTGGAGGTGATGGGCGAGGTGGACGAGCTCAACAGCCACATCGGCGCCGTTCTCGTCCAGCCGGTGCCCGAGGCGGTCCGGGAACCCCTGGCCGCGATTCAGCACGACCTGTTCGACGTGGGCGGGGAGCTCGCGGTGCCCGGCCGACGGGTGATGGGGCCGGCGCAGGTGCGGAGGCTCGAGGCGTCGCTCGACGCGCTCAACGCGGACCTGCCCTCGCTGCGCGAGTTCGTCCTGCCGGGCGGGAGCCCCGAGGCCGCCGCGTGCCACGTGGCCCGGGCCGTCTGCCGGCGGGCCGAGCGCCGCCTGGTGACCCTGGGGCGAACGGAGTTCGTGAACCCGCACACCCGGGAGTACCTGAACCGGCTCTCGGACCTCCTGTTCGTTCTCGCCCGGGTGTTGACCCGGAACGCGGGCAGCGGCGAGGTCCTGTGGAGGCCCCGAGGCAAGGAGGATTGAGTGAACGTTGGGAGGTCGGAGATGAGGCGTTTGCTGGTGCTGGTGCTGGTGCTGGCGGCCGTGGCGGCGTTGACCCGCCTGGTGCCCCACCTCCCGAACTTCGTCCCACTGGGGGCGATGGCACTCCTGTCGGGGGCGCTGCTCGGCGGGGGGGGTCTCGCCTACGCCGTGCCCCTGGCCGCGATGCTTGCGGGCGACCTGGTGCTCGGCCTGCACGCGCACGTCCCCGCGGTCTACGGGGCGATGGCTGCGGTGGTCTGGATGGGCACGCGCCTCGGCAGCCGCCGGGGCCTCGTCCCCGTGAGTGCGGCGTCGCTCGCAGGCTCCACCCTGTTCTTCCTCGCCACCAATCTCTCGGTGTGGGCCCTGGACGGCCTCTACCCGTCCACACTGGAAGGGCTGGCGGCGTGCTACGTGGCGGCCCTGCCGTTCTTCGGGAACAGCCTGGCGGCGGACCTGCTGTACGTCTGGGTGATCCTGGGCGCCCTGCGCTGGGTGTGGCCCGCGGCCGACCGGGCGCTCGCGGTGCCCCGGGGCCCGGGTGTCGGCCCGGTCAGGGCCGCTTCCTGAGCTCGAGGGCCTTGCCGCTGCGGCTCATCTCCAGCCGGTCCAGGAAGGACATCCCGAGCAACACCTCGCGGGGGTGGGGGCCGTCGATGACCCCCGCCTCCACCTCCTGGAGCTCGATCTCGCCGACCCGGACCCGCTTCAGCACGACCTCGTAGGTCTTCACCACGCCCGAGGCCGTGGCCGCGAAGGAAGGCTTCCCGATCTTTCGGTAGTCGATGCCCAGGCGTTTGGCCTGGGCGCCGTTCATCGCGACCTTGCTCGCCCCGGTGTCGATCAGGAGGGTGACCGGGAAGCCGTCGATGCTCCCGGCCACGGTGTAGGTCCCGTCCTCCCCCGGCCAGACGCGGACGCTCGTCTCGCGCTCGTCGGCGCCCGCGAACCGGGTGCTGATGCGGCTGCCGAGGCGGTAGGTCGCCCGTTGGCCGTCGACCTCGAGGACGGCCTCGCGGGCGTTCGCGCTGACGAGCTTGACCCCCTCGGGGCTCGTCTCGCCCGGGCGCAGGACCCGCTGGCGGTCCCCCAGGAGCACCACCGCCCGGTCCTTGAAGAGCCCCAGGACCTGCACCGACTCCACGGCCGGTGCGGGGGCCACGACCAGCAGGAGGGCCCAGGCGAGGGCCGGCAGGGACCGGGATATCGGGGCGCTCCGCTTTGTGCTAAAAGTTTCGGGGAGAATGTGCGGGGCCGCAAGCGGCAGGCGGGGGAAGTCGGGGCCCGCGGGCATGCCGCCCGGGCACCGGGTGTTCCGGCGCGTCGAACCTTGTGCGGAGCTCATGGACCCTGTCCTCGTCGTTCGCCGCTGGGTTGGGGCTCTCGAGGGGGCGGGTCAGCCCGCCTCGTGCCTTGCCCGCCGCGATGTCTTCCCGGGTGGCTCTGTATCGACCGGATGCCTTCTTCACCTGAGCGGCGCGGGTGCCGATAACGTGTGGGCACCCCGGCCCAGGACGTGCTCGCCATGACCCGCGGCGCACTGCACGAATGCGAGTCCCGCTACCGGCAGGTGGTCGAGGCCACCCCGATGGGCGTGCACATCTACCGCCTCGACGGCGAGGGCCGCCTGGTCCTCGAAGGGGCGAACCCCGCGGCCGACGCGGCGCTGGGGGTGGAGCACCAGGAGCGCGTGGGGCTCGCCCTGGAGGAGGCGTTCCCGGGGCTGGCGGGAACCGGCCTCCCGGACCAGCTGCGCCGGGTGTGCGAGGCCGGCGAGCCCTGGCAGGCCGATGAGCTGGCCTACCGCGACGCACGGACCCAGGGCTACTTCGAGGTCCACGCCTTTCGCACCGCCCCCGGCGAGATGGTCGTCATGTTCCGCGACGTGTCCGAGCGCCGGCGCGCGGAGGACGCGGTGCGGCACAGCGAGGAGCGCTTCCGCCAGCTCGTCGAGAGTACCCAGGACTGGGTCTGGGAGGTGGACCGGCGGGGCCGCTACACGTACTGCAGCCCCCAGTGCGAGCGACTGCTCGGCTATCGCCCGGCGGAGCTGCTCGGGCGCACCCCCTTCGAGCGGATGCCGGTCCGGGAGGCGCGCCGGGTCCGCGTCCTCTTCGGAAGGCTCGCCTCGGAGCGCAAGCCGGTGGTGGCGGTGCCGAACGTCAACGTGCGCCGGGACGGGCGGGTGGTGGTGCTGGAGACGAGCGGCGTGCCGTTCTTCGGCGCCGACGGCGAGCTCGTGGGGTATCGCGGCATCGACCGTGACGTCACCGAGCGGCACTGGGCGCAGGAATCCATCCGCCGGCTCAATGCCGAGCTCGAGGAGCGGGTGCGGATGCGCACCGCCCAGCTCCAGGTGGCCTACGAGGACCTCGAGTCCTTCAATTACTCCGTGTCCCACGACCTGCGGGCCCCGCTGCGCGCGATCGACGGGTTCTCGCTCGCCGTGCTGGAGGACTCCGGCGAGCGCCTCGACGACGCGGCCCGGGGCTATCTGGAGCGGGTGCGCGCGGCGACGCGGCGCATGGGCGTGCTCATCGACGACCTGCTCGCGCTCTCCCGCATGACCCGCCAGGAGATGCGGCTCGAGCCCGTCGACCTGAGCGCGATGGCGTGCGAGATCGGCGCGGAGCTCGGGCGCAGCGGCGGTGGGACCCAGGTGGACCTGCGCGTGCAGCCGGGCCTGGTCAGCCGTGCGGATCCACGGCTGGTGCGCCTGGCGCTGACGAACCTGCTCGGCAACGCCTGGAAGTTCACGGCGCGGCGCTCGGAACCGAGGGTGGAGTTCTCCCGCCGCGCCGACGGCGCGTACCTCATCCGCGACAACGGCGCGGGGTTCGACATGGGGTACGCCCACAGGCTGTTTGCCCCGTTCCAGCGCCTGCACTCCGTGGAGGAATTCCCCGGCACCGGCATCGGGCTCGCCATCGTCCAGCGCGTCGTCCACCGCCACGGCGGCCGCATCTGGGCGGAGGCCTCGCCCGGAGAGGGCGCGACCTTCTTCTTCACGCTCGTGCGGGCGGGCGGCGAGCCGCCCGGGGAGGCGCAGCCATAAGCGAGCGGGCGTCGGCGCTGAAGGGGCCCAGCGGGTCCGGCAGGCCCCTGCAGGTCCTGGTGGTCGAGGACTCGACCGACGACGTGCTGTTGGTGGTGCGGGCGCTCACCCGGGGGGGCTACGCCCCGCGGTACCGGCAGGTCTTCACCGAGGATGCGATGCGCCGGGCGCTCGCCACCGAGGCCTGGGACATGGTCATCGCCGACCACAGCATGCCCCAGTTCAGCTCCACCGCCGCGCTCGCGGTGCTCAAGGAGAGCGGGCGCGACATCCCCTTCATCATCGTCTCCGGCAGCATCGGCGAGGACATCGCCGTGGAGGCGATGAAGTCGGGCGCGCACGACTACGTGCTCAAGGACAACCTCGCACGGCTCATCCCGGCGGTGGACCGCGAATTGCGCGAGGCCGCCGTGCGCCACGAGCGCCACCAGGCCGAGGCCCTCCTGCGCCATCAGGCGAGCCACGACGCGCTCACCGGCCTCATCAACCGCAGCGAGTTCGAGCGCCGCCTGGAGGGGGCCCTGCGCGAGGCGCGCGACCTGGGGCGCCGCCACGCGCTGTGCTATCTCGACCTCGACCAGTTCAAGGTCGTCAACGACACCTGCGGGCATCGCGCGGGCGACGAGCTGTTGAAGCAGCTCGTGGTGCAGTTGCGCTGCTGCATCCGTGAGAGCGACACCCTGGCCCGGCTCGGCGGGGACGAGTTCGGCCTGCTGCTGGAGAATTGCAGCCTGGAGAGCGCCGAGAAGGCGGCCGCCAACCTGCTCGAGCGGGTGCGCCGTTTCCGCTTCGCCTGGCTCGGCACCACCTTCGAGGTGGGAGTCAGCATCGGACTGGTGCCCATCGACCTCTCCAGCGGGGACGTGGCAGGGCTGCTCAGCGCGGCGGACGTGGCCTGCTACACCGCGAAGGACCTGGGGCGCAATCGGGTCCACGTCTACCGCACCGACGACGCCGAGGTGACCCGCCGCCGGGGGGAGATGGACTGGGTGTCGCGGGTGAAGGGGGCGCTGCGCGAGGACCGGTTCCGGCTCTACGCGCAGCCCATCGTGTCCACCCGCGACGGGCGTACCCTCGACCGGGAGGTTCTCCTGCGCCTCGAGGACGACCGGGGCGGGCTGGTGTTGCCGGACGCCTTCATCCCGGCCGCGGAGCGCTACGGGGTGATGCCCGCGATCGACCGCTGGGTCGTGGAACAGGTGGCCGCGAGCTGCGGGCGCTGGCAGCGGGAATTCCCGGGCACCGGCTGCAGCATCAATCTCTCCGGGGCGTCCGTCAACGACGATGGGTTCCTGCGTTTCCTGCGCCGCACCGTCGAGGCGAGCGGGCTCTCCCCGAGGACGGTCTGCTTCGAGATCACCGAGACGGCGGCGATCGTGAACCTGAGCAAGGCGGCACACTTCATCCGCGAGCTGAAGGGCATCGGTTGCCGCTTCGCCCTGGACGACTTCGGCAGCGGGCTCTCCTCGTTTGGATACCTGAAGAACCTGCCGGTCGACTACGTGAAGATCGCGGGCGGCTTCGTGCGCGGTCTGCTCGACGACCCGGTCGACGCGGCGATGGTCGAGGCCATCCACAAGATCGGGCACGTCATGGGCCTGCAGACCATCGCCGAGCACGTGGAGCACGAGGCGCTGCTCCCGCGCCTGCGCGAGATTGGGGTCGACTACGCCCAGGGCGACGCCATCGCCGCGGCGGCACCCTTTTTCCTCGCCGGCGACGGATAATGGGTCCACCGCGAGCCACCCGGTCGAGCACAGATGATTCTCATCCTCCACCCCGACGTCACCGCGGAGAGCGAGCCGTTCCTGCAGCTCACCGGTTACCTCGAGCGCCTGCCGGGCATCCAGTTCCGGGTGCACCAGGTGGTGGGGGCGCAGCAGACCGTCACCGAGGTGTACCTGATCGGCAACACCGCCGCCCTGCAGGCCGAGGACATCCGGGTCCTGCCGGGTGTGGAGCGGGTCGTGCGGGTGTCCCGGGAATACCGGATCCTCGGCCGGCACCAGGGGGACACGCGCCCCACCCACTTCGACTACAACGGGGTGCGCTTCGGGCAGGACAACCTGCACGTCTTCGCCGGGCTCTGCGCGGTGGACACGCCGGAGCACGTCGATCTGATGATGCGGGCGGTCGCCGAGCAGGGGCTCTCGTGCACCCGCATGGGGGCCTACAAGCCGCGCACCAACCCCTATTCGTTCCAGGGCCACGGCAAGGCGTGCCTGCCCTACGTCTTCGAGCTCGCCGGCAAGTACGGCATCCGCGTGGTCGCGATGGAGATCACCCACGAGTCGCACGTGGGGGAGATCCGTCACGCCCTCGAGGAGACCGGCCACCCGACGGGCGTGATGTTGCAGATCGGGACGCGCAACGCCCAGAATTTCGAGCTGCTCAAGTCGGTGGGCCGCCAGCAGGAATTCCCCGTGCTCCTGAAGCGGGGATTCGGCATCACCCTGGAGGAGTCCCTGAACGCCGCCGAGTACCTGGCGAGCGAAGGCAACCGGAGGGTCGTCTTCGGGCTGCGGGGGATGAAGACGAACCTGGGGGACCCGCACCGCAACTTCGTCGATTTCGCCCACGTCCCCGTGGTGAAGCGGCTCACCCGGATGCCGGTGTGCGCCGACCCCTCGCACTCGGTCGGCAGCCGCGACCGCGCGCCGGACGGGGTGCTGGACGTCTTCCACGTCACCGCCCAGGCGGTGGTCGCCGGGGCGAACATGATCCTGGTGGATTTTCATCCGAAGCCGGCGGCAGCACTGGTCGACGGGCCGCAGGCGCTGCTCCTCTCGGAGCTGCCGCTGTTCCTGGAGGACGTGAGGATCGCCCGCGAGGCTTACGAGCGCCGCGTGGCACTGGCAGCCTCGAGCCCGCGCGCCGCTTAGGATAACGCCCAGGACAGCGCCCAGGACGCCGTCCCGGACAGCGCCTAGGACAGCTTGCGGTCGCGGTTCTCCTCGAGCTCCTTGCAGTCGATGCAGAGGGTGGCGGTGGGGCGGGCCTCGAGCCGGCGCGCCCCGATCGGCTCGCCGCAGGCCTCGCAGTAGCCGTAGGTCCCCTCGTCCAGCTGGCCGAGCGCCACGTCGATCTTGTGGATCAGTCTGCGCTCTCGGTCCCGCGCGCGCAGCTCGAGCGCGAACTCCTCCTCCTGGCTCGCACGGTCGTTGGGGTCCGCGAAGGCCACCGCCTCCTTCTGCAGGTGCTGGACGGTGCGCTCGACCTCGCCGCGCAACTGGTGCTTCCAGGCCAGCAGGAGCTGGCGGAAGTGCTCCGTCTGGCGCTCGTCCATGTACGGCTCGTCGCGCCGCTCGGGGGAGGGCGCGACCTTCGCCCTGGGGGTGCTCTCTGGCATGCTCGAACTCCGGAGGGAGCGGGTCCGCTCCTATAGCGACCGGCCCGGGGGCACGTTTAGCGCGGCGGCGAGCCCGGAGCTCGTCCTGGCCCGGGGAGCCGGCGCCGCAGCCCGCTAGGGGTCAGGGGTCTCTCCCGGGTCGGCGAGGGGGGCGAGCTGCTCGACCCACAGGGCGGTCGCGCCCGCGACCGCGGCGGGGATGACGGCCAGATTGAGGCCCGGCACGAGCAGGGCGAGACTCGTGGCCGCGCCGAACCCGAGCACCAGGAAGCGTCGGCGCGCCAGCAGCTGGCGCTGCGCCGCGAACCGCAGACCGCGGTTCGCCATCGGGTAGTCGGCGTACTCGACGGCGAGCATCCAGGCGCTGAAGGCGAGCCAGAGGAGGGGCGCCGCGAGGTTCACGACCGGCACGAGGAAGAGGAGGAGCAGAGGCAGCGCGCGGGTCAGGAAATAGGCGGCCTTGCGCACCTCGGACCGCACGTCCCGGGCCGCCTCCCCCAGCAGGGACAGGGCGCCCGCCGCGGCCACGCCGGGGCGGGGGCCGAGCCGGCGCTCCACGGCCTCCGAGAGCAGGCTGTTGAAGGGGGCGGCGATGAGATTGCCCGCGGTCGAGAACCCGAAGAACAGCACCAGCAGGGAGAGCAGGACCAGCACTGGCAGGGCCGCCCAGGCCAGGAAGTCGAGCCAGTCCGGAAGCCACCCCTCGACGTAGGTCCTGATCGGACCGAGCTGACTCCAGAGGAGGTAGAGGAGCACCCCGAAGACCAGGATGTTGACGAGGAGCGGTGCCGCCACGTAGCGGCGCACGCCCGGGCGCACCAGGAGTCCGAAGCCCCGCAGCAGGTATCCCGCGCCCGTGAGGGGGCTGTTCGAGCTGTGCGGGCGCGTCATCTCACTCATGGCGGTCCGAAGGCGGGCTCCAGGGGGGGCGGCGGGCCGCGTCTGCGGCCTCGGGTCAGGGCAGGACCACGGGCTGCGGTGCCACCCACCCCTCGGCCCGGTGTTCGGCGACCACCGTCGTGTAGATCCCGCCGCGGACGTTGAACTCGGCGGTGAGGCGCAAGAATCGGGGGGCGCAGGCCCGCACCAGGTCGCCCAGGATGCGGTTGGTGACCGCCTCGTGGAACGCGCCCACGTCCCGGTAAGACCAGACGTAGAGCTTGAGGGATTTCAGCTCGATACAGGCGCGGTCGGGGACGTATTCCAGGTGCAGGGTCGCGAAATCGGGTTGGCCGGTCTTCGGGCAGAGGCAGGTGAACTCCGGGACCCGCACGCGGATCGTGTAGTCGCGTGCAGGCTCGGGGTTCTCGAAGGTTTCCAGGACGAGCGTCGGGGGGCTTGGCATGCGCCGCACCATAGCCCAGGGCTCGCCAGGTGGGCAAGGCTCGGGCCGCCTTCTGTCGGCGAGGGCCATCCGGTAACCTTACCGGGCCATGCGGCTCAGCAAGGTCAAGCTCTCCGGGTTCAAGTCGTTCGTCGACCCGACCGTCCTCCTGCTCCCCGGTCCGATCGTCTCGGTCGTCGGGCCGAACGGGTGCGGCAAGTCGAACGTCATCGACGCCGTGCGCTGGGTTCTCGGCGAGAGCTCGGCGCGCTACCTGCGCGGCGAGTCCATGGCCGACGTCATCTTCAACGGCTCCTCGGCCCGCAAGCCCGTCGGCCAGGCTTCGGTCGAGCTGGTGTTCGACAACGGGGACGGGGCGCTCGGGGGGGCCTGGGCGGAGTACGCCGAGATCTCCGTGCGCCGCCAGGTCGGCCGAGACGGCGAGTCGCAGTACTTCCTGAACGGCGCCCGCTGCCGCCGGCGCGACGTGACGGACCTGTTCCTCGGTACCGGACTCGGCCCGCGCAGCTACGCCATCATCGAGCAGGGCACCGTGTCGCGGGTGATCGAGGCCCGGCCCGAGGAACTGCGCCTGTTCATCGAGGAGGCGGCGGGGATCTCGCGCTACAAGGAGCGGCGCCGCGAGACCGAGGTACGCATCCACCAGACCCAGGAGAACCTGGATCGCCTGAACGACTTGCGAGAGGAGCTCGAGCGGCAGCTCCAGCACCTGGGCAGGCAGGCGAAGAGCGCGGAGCGCTACAAGGCCCTGAAGCAGAAGGAACGGCGCCTGCGGGGCGAGCTCCTGACCCTGCGCTGGCGCACCCTGCGCGCAGACGGCGACGCGCGCGAGCGCGAGGTCTCGGCGCTCGAGACCGCGCACGCAGCGAGCCTCGCGGCGCTGCGCCAGACGGAGGCGGAGCTCGAGCGCGAGCGGGAGGCGCACGCCCAGGGGGCCGAGGCCCTGGGGGAGGTCCAGGCCCGCTTCTACGCGGTCTCGGCCGAGGTCGCGCGCTACGACCAGTCCATCGAGCACGCCCGGCAGCGCCAGACGGAGCTGCGCGCCGAGATGGCGCGGGCGGAGCGCCTGCTCGCCGAGGCGCGGGCCCAGCAGACGAGCGACCAGGCCGAGCTGGCCCGGATCGAGGCGGAGGCCGGCGCGGAGGAGCCCGCCCGGGACGCCGCGGTGCAGGCCGAGGCCCTGGCCAGGGAGGCCCTCGCCGCGGCGGAGGCGGCCCTCCAGGATTGGCAGGTGCGCTGGGATGCCCTCAACCCGCGGCTGCTTGCCGCGGCCCGGGCGGTGGACGTGGAGCGCACCCGGGTCCACCACCTGGAGCCGCTCCTGCTGAGGGTCGCGGAACGGGCCGCGCGGCTCGAGCAGGAGCGTGGGGGCTTGGCATCCGAGGGTCTGGAGGCTGAGGCGGCTGCGGTGGCCCGGGACCTTGCCGAGGTGGAGCGGGAGCGTGCGGCGCTCGAAGCGGCCATCGCGGGGGCCCGCTCGCGGGTGGCGGCCCAGCGGGAGGCCGACCGGCACACGGCGTCCGCGCTGGCCGAGGCGCGCGGCCGGTACCAGTCGGCCCAAGGGCGCCTGGCGGGCCTCGAGGCCCAGCAGGAGCAGGCCCTCGACAAGCGCGGCCCGGGCGTGGCCGAGTGGCTCGCCGCGCAAGGACTGGGGACGCGACCGCGCCTCGCCGAGGCCCTGCGGGTCGAGCCCGGTTGGGAGCGTGCGGTCGAGGCGGTGCTCGGCGACGACCTGCGGGCGGTGTGCGTGCAGGGGCTGGAGGGGCTGACCGAGGCGGCGGCGGGGCTGAAGGGGGGCAAGCTCACCGTCTTCGACACGACGGCGGCCGGGGCGGCCCGGGAGCCTGGCGAGGCGGCGGCCCCCGATTTCCTCGCCGCCCGGGTCGAGGCCCCCTGGTCCCTGGGAACGCTGCTGGCGGGTGTGCGCACCGCCCCGACGCGGGCGGCTGCCGAGGCGTTGCGGGCGGGGCTCGGCGAGGGGCAGAGCGTCGTGACGCCGGACGGGCTGTGGCTCGGGCGGGACTGGCTGCGGGTGGAGCGCCCGGCCGACGGCCGCGCGGGGTTGCTCGCCCGGGAACAGGCCCGGCGGGACGGGCTCGCGGAGCTCCAGGGCCTGAAGGGCGAGGTGGAGCGGTTGGAAGCGGCCCACGGGGAGGGACTCGAGGCCCTGGCCGCTCTGGACCGTGAGCAGGGGGCGCTCCAGGCCCGGCTCGGGGAGCATCAGCTTCGGCAGGCTGGCCTGCAGGCCCGTGCCGCCGAGCGCCGGGCCCGCCTGGAACAGGTGGGCCGGCGTGCCCGGCAGGTCGAGGAGGAGCTGCGCGAGGTGGCGCGTCAACGCGCCGCGGCCGAGGCCGATCTCGAGGGCGCGCGCTCGCGTCTGGCGGGGGGCGAGGTGGAGCTGCGTGCGCTCGAGGAGGAGCGCACGGTCCTGCTCGCGGCCCGGGACCGGCATCGGTCCGGGGTCGACGAGGCCCGCCAGGCCTGGCACCGGGCCCGGGACGCCGCGCACGCGGTGGCTGTGGCGCTCGAGGGCGCGCGGGCCAGGCGCGAGGGGCTCGACCGGGGGGCGGAGCGTCTGCGTGGCCAGATCGCGGAGCTCTCCTCGCGTACCGAGAGCCTCGGCCGGGGGCTGCGGGAGCTCGAGGCGCCACTCACGGAGTCGATGTCTTCCCGGGAGCGGGCCCTGGCCCGTCAGGTTGCGGTGGAGGAGGAGCTGAAGGCCGCCCGCCGGCTCCTGGGCGAGCTCGACGAGCGCCTGCGGACCCTGGACCGGGCCCGGCGCTCCGCGGAGGAGAGGGTCGAGGCCGACCGTTCGCGGCTGGAGGCGGTCCGCCTGGAGCAGCAGACGGCCTGGGTGCGCCTGCAGGAGGTCGCGGCGGACCTGCGGGAGCTGGGAGCGGAGCCCGAGGAGATCCTGCCCGGACTCCCGGCCGGCGCCACCGAGGCAGACTGGCAGGCGGAGATCGACGACGTGGAGCGCCGGGTGACCCGGCTCGGCCCGGTCAACCTGGCCGCGATCGACGAGTTCGCCGAACAGGGCGAGCGCAAGCGATATCTGGACAGCCAGCACGCCGACCTGGTGGAAGCCCTCGGAACCCTGGACGGCGCCATCCGCCGGATGGACCGGGAGACCCGGACCCGGTTCCGGGAGACCTTCGACCGGCTGAACTCGGGTTTCCGGGCCATGTTCCCCCAGCTCCTGGGCGGCGGGGAGGCCTCGCTCGAGCTGACCGGGGAGGACCTGCTGGAGACCGGCGTGAGCGTCGTCGCGCGGCCCCCGGGCAAGCGCAATTCGACGATTCATCTGCTCTCGGGCGGCGAGAAGGCGCTGACGGCGATCGCCCTCGTCTTCTCGATCTTCGAGCTCAACCCGGCCCCCTTCTGTATGCTGGACGAGGTCGACGCGCCCCTCGACGATGCCAACGTCGGTCGTTTCTGCGGGCTGCTCCGCTCCATGAGCGAGCGGGTCCAGTTCATCCTCGTGACCCACAACAAGACCACGATGGAACTGGCCGACCAGCTGGTCGGGGTCACGATGCACGAGCCTGGCGTTTCTCGTCTGGTCCACGTGGACGTGGACCAGGCCCTGCAATTCGCCGCCGTCTGAGGGCGGCCCAAGGAGAAGGCATGGATACCCTGCGTTGGATCCTTCTGGCCGTCGGTGTCGCGGTCGTGGTCGGAATCTATCTCTGGGAGACGGGGCGCCGCCGCCTTCGGCAGCGCGAGGAGGAAGAGCTCGACGATGTGGAACGCGAGCTGCTCGAGGGGCTCAGCGCCCGGCGCGACGACGACCCGTTCGCCGGTCTCGGCAACCTGCGGGGCGAGCCGCTGAAGCTGGACGCGGAGGACGTCCGCGGCCTCGGGCCCATGGTGCCCGACGAGGACGAGCCCGAGTTGCGGGTCGAGCCCGAGGCGGCCCGCTCCGGGCAGGGCAAGCGGGCGGAAGGGCGTCCTGCGGAAGGGCGTCCTGTGGAAGGGCGCCCGGTGGAGGCGCGCCCGGCGGAAGCGGGGAGCCGCCTCTACGCCGTGGACGGCCGCAAGGGGCACCCGGGAGAGGAGCTCATCATCGTGCTCAACGTCATGGCGGAGCCCGGGAGGCCCTTCCCCGGTACCGAGGTGCGCTCGGCCCTGGAGTCGGTGGACATGCGCTACGGCGACATGCAGGTCTTCCATCACCACGGCGTTGGGGACATGCGCACGGAGCAGCCCGTGTTCAGCGTCGCCAATCTCCTGAAGCCGGGCACCTTCGACGTGGCGAGCCTGGAAGGATTCGCCACCCCCGGCCTCGTCATGTTCATGCGCCTGCCGGGGCCGCTGGACCCGCGCGTCGCGTTCGAGCTGATGCTGAACACCGGCCAGCGGCTGGCGGAGTCGCTTCACGGGGAGCTGCGCGACGAGACCCGCAGCGTGCTGAGCGCGCAGACCATCGCCCACGTCCGCGAGCGCATCGCGGAGTTCAACCGCCGGCAGCTGCTGGCCGCCTCTTGACCGGAGACGGGCCCGGGCGCGGGCCGTCTCAGCCCCCTCGGGTCAGCCTCCAGCACTGGTGCACCTGGGGGCTGCGCTCGAAGTCCCGGGGGATGGTCCGGCGGGTGAGGTCCTGGGGGGCCAGGTCGGCAAGGGCCTCGCGGTCCAGGCGGAACCCGTGCCGATTGGTGGAGAAGAGCAGGGTTCCCGCGGGAGCGAGGAGTGCGGCGGCGAGGCGGACGAGCCGAACGTGGTCGCGTTGCACGTCCAGCACCTCCGTCATGCGCTTGGAGTTCGAGAAGGTCGGTGGGTCCAGGAAGATGAGGCCGTATCCGGGCTGGCGTCTTCGGCCCGCCGCCTGCTCCTCGAGCCAGCCGACGCAGTCGGCCTGGACCAGTTGGTGCTCGGGGCCCGTCACGCCGTTCAGGTCCAGATTGCGGCGCGCCCACTCGAGGTAGGTCCTGGAGAGGTCCACGGAGTCGCTCGCGGTGGCTCCCCCCCGCGCCGCGCACACCGTCGCCGTCCCCGTGTAGGAGAACAGGTTGAGGAAGCGCGCCCCGGAGGCCAGCTCGGCGATGACCCGCCGGGTCTCCCGGTGGTCCAGGAAGAGACCGGTGTCCAGATAGTCCGTCAGGTTCACCAGGAACCGGCACTCGCCCTCGCGGACCTCCATCGCCCGGCCCTGGGCGCCGAGACGGGTGTACTGGGCTCTCCCACGCTGGCGCTGGCGGACCTTGAGGTGGATGTCCCCGGGGGCGACCCCGGTGACCCGCGCCAGGGCGTCCAGCAGCTCGCCCAGGCGGACGGTGGCCGCCTGGGGGTCCACGCTGGCCGGCGCAGCATACTCCTGGACGTGCAGGGCCTCTCGATCGCCGGAGTACAGGTCCACCGCGGCGGCATACTCGGGCAGGTCCCGGTCGTAGATCCGGTAGCAGGTGACCCCCGTGCGGCGCGCCCATCGGCCGAGCGCGGCGAGGTTCTTGCGCAGGCGGTTGGCGAGCATCGAGGCCCCGGGAGACAGCTCGGGGGGCGGCGCGCGCGGCGCGGTCTCCGGCGCGGGGCCCGGAGCCGTCGCGCCGCCGGGCGGTGGACTGCCCGGCGGCCCTGACGGGGAGGGCGGCCCGGCGCGGCCGGCCAGGGGCTCCCGGTGCTGGGCGGCCGGAGCAAAGCGCAGCAGCCGGCACTCGATGGGGCCATTCCACAGGACGTGGGTGCGTCGCGGGCGCTGCCCGATCGCGGCCGCGAGGCCTGCGTCGGAGGTGAAGACGGCGGCCTGCCAATCCGCGAACGTGGTGCGCAGCCGTTCCCCCAGGAGCCGGTAGAGGCTCGGCAGTGCCTCGGGCTCCCCCAACCGGTGACCGTAGGGCGGGTTGACGACGAGGAGACCCGGGGTCGTGTCCGGAGGCGCGGAGAGCTCGCCGAGCGCCCGGGTCTCGAACCGCAGGCGCGCGTCGAGGCCGGCCCGCTCGGCATTGGCGCGCGCGGCCTGCACGGCGCGGCGGTCCTGGTCGAAGCCGAGGATAGGTGGCAGCCGGGAGGACCCGGCCCCCGCCCGCTGCTCCGCTTCGTCCAACAAGCGGCGCCACATCGCGGGGCGGTGACCGAGCCACCCCGTGAAGCCCCAGTGCCCCCGGCGAAGGCCGGGGGCCCGGTCACCGGCGATGAACGCCGCCTCGATAGGCAGGGTCCCCGAGCCGCACATGGGGTCGAGGAGGGCGCCGCCGGCGGCGGCGATCGCCCCCCAGCCCGCCCGCAGCAGGATCCCGGCGGCGAGGTTCTCCCGCAGCGGTGCCTCCACCCCGTCGAGGCGGTACCCCCGGCGGTGCAGGGGCTCGCCCGAGAGGTCCAGGGAGAGCGTCGCGGCGGTGCCGTCCAGGTGCAGGCGCAGGCGCAGGTCGGGACGCTCGAAGCGCACGGAGGGCCTGCGTCCGTGCACGGACCGCAGGCGGTCCACGACCCCGTCCTTGACCCGCTGGGCCGCGAAGCGGGTGTGACGGAAGACCTCGCTCGCGCCGTCCACGTCGACCGCGAGGGTGCCGTCGGGGGAGAGGTGCTCTTCCCAGGGGACGGCCAGCAGGCCCTGGTAGAGTGCATCGGGGCTGCCGGCATCGAGGTGGCCCAGGGTCAGCAGCACGCGGCTCGCGGTCCGCGACCACAGGCAGGTGCGATAGGCCTGCTCCAGGGGCCCGCGAAAGGCGACGCCGGTCGCGGCCGGGCGGACGGACTCCACCCCGAGGGCGCGAAGCTCGTCGGCGAGCAGGTCGGCCAGCCCGCGCGGGGTGCTCACGAAGAAGGTCAGACGGTCTCGGTCCATGGTCTCTCGTGCTGCCCGGGGGACCCCTCCCTCGGGGGTGCGGTGACAAGTAAGGGCGCTTGGGCCGATACTTACGCCGCCGCGCAGCGGCATCCTATCCGATAGATCGAGAGGACACCTCCTATGTACACGCGTTCCGGGAAGTTGCTGGCTGCGGCCAGCGCCTGGGCGGTGGTGGCCGCGTGGCCCGTCCTGGCTCAGGCGGCCCCGGTTACCCTGCCAGGGGCCCTGTCAGCGCAGTCGAGCGTGGCCCCCGCCGCGCCCGCGGCCCCTCAACCCGTCGCTCCCGCCCAGGCGGCTGCGGCTCCGGCCATGCCGACCCCTCCCGCACCACCCCAGGCCGCGCCCGCTCCCGGTGCCGCGGTGACCCAGCCCGCCATGCCGCCGCAACCTGCCGCCACCATGGGGCCGGCCGCGGGTCAGGCACCGATGGCAGCCCCACCGCGCATGAGCGCCGAGGGCCGGGCCCAGCATCGCGAAGCGATGCGTAACCTGTCGGCCGAGGAGCGTCAGGCCTTCCGCGAGAAGGTGCGCGAGGAGATGTGGAAGCGTGCCCAGGAGAGCGGGATGGCCACTCCCGAGAAGCCGGCCATTCCGGAGCCGCCGGTCGGCCCGAAGCGGGGTTCCCGGACGCGGATGAGCCCGGAGGAATGGCAGGCGTACCGCGAGAAGCGCCACGCCGAGATGAAGAAGCAGGCCGAAGCGGCCGGCGTCCCGTTCCCTGAGGAGCCGAAGATGCCCGCCCCCGGCTCGCTGCCCGGGGCGATGGGTCCGGGCTTCGGCCCGATGGGCCCCGGACAGGGCTTCGCTGGTCCTGGCTTTGGTGCCCCCGGCTTCGGTGGTCCGGGCTTCGGTGGTCCGGGCTTCGCGCCGATGGGACCGGCGGCGCCCTACGGGGCGGGTCCGGGCATGTGGGGCCCGCCGGGGTTCGCGCCGGGCTACTGATCGACCCGGATGTGTGCTCGCCTGCCAGGGCGCCCGTTCGGGGTCCTCGCAGGCGGGCGCGCCGCACGACCTGTGGCAGACGAATCTCCCACCGCCGTACGCCGGCGCGCTGAAGAGCTGCGCCGGCTCATCGAGCACCACAACTATCTCTACTACGTCCTCGACGCGCCGGAGGTCCCGGACGCCGAGTACGACCGGCTCCTGCGCGAGCTCCAGGACCTGGAGGCGCGCTTCCCCGACCTCGTCGTCTCCGACTCTCCGACCCGGAGGGTGGGGGCTTCGCCCCTGGAGACCTTCGCGGAGGTGGTGCACGAGGTGCCCATGCTCTCCCTCGCCAACGCCTTCAGCGAGGAGGAGGTGAGGGACTTCGACCGGCGCGTGCGCGAGCGCCTGGGGGTGGAGCGGGTCGATTACACGGCGGAGACGAAGATCGACGGGCTCGCCGTGAGCTTTCGCTACGAGGAGGGGCGGCTCGTGCGCGCCGCGACGCGGGGCGACGGCACCCGGGGGGAGGACGTCACCGCCAATGTGCGCACGGTCCGTGCCGTGCCGCTGCGCCTGCGGGGCCATGACCTGCCGGGGCTTCTGGAGGTGCGTGCCGAGGTCTTCATGAACCTCGCGGGGTTCCGGGCGCTCAACGAGCGCCAGCGCGAGCGCGGCGAGAAGACCTTCGCCAACCCGCGCAACGCCGCGGCCGGCAGCCTGCGGCAGCTGGACCCGGCGGTGACCGGCGAACGCCCCCTGACCTTCTTCTGCTACGGGGTCGCCCGTTGCGAGGGGCGGGAGCTCCCCGGCAGGCACAGCGAGGCGCTCCGGACCCTGGCGGGGTGGGGCCTGCGGGTGTCACCCGAGGTGCGCTTGGTGGCCGGGGTCGAGGGCTGCCTTGCCTACTACGCCGAGCTCGGCCGGCGCCGCGAGGCGCTCGACTACGAGATCGACGGGGTCGTGTACAAGGTGGACCGCCTCGACCAGCAGGCGGCCCTCGGGTTCGTGTCCCGCGCGCCGCGTTGGGCGGTGGCGCACAAGTTCCCGGCACGGGAGGAGCTGACCCGAGTCCTGGCGGTCGAGTTCCAGGTGGGGCGCACCGGCGCGCTGACGCCCGTGGCCCGGCTCGAGCCGGTGCGGGTCGGGGGCGCGACGGTGAGCAACGCGACCCTGCACAACATGGACGAGGTGGAGCGCAAGGACGTGCGCGTCGGGGACACCGTGATCGTCCGCCGCGCGGGCGACGTCATCCCGGAGGTCGTCGGGGTGCTCCCGGACCGGCGCCCCGCGGATGCCACGCCGGTGTCGCTGCCGCAGGCCTGCCCGGAGTGCGGGGCCGACGTGGTGCGCGTCGAGGGCGAGGCCGTCGCCCGCTGCAGCGGGGGGCTGTACTGCCCGGCCCAGCGCAAGGAGGCGGTACGCCACTTCGCGAGCCGGCGCGCGATGGACATCGAGGGCCTGGGGGAGAGGCTCGTGGACCAACTGGTGGACCGGGGGCTGGTGCGCACGGTGGCCGACCTCTACGCCTTGAACCCCTCGCAACTCGCGGACCTCGAGCGCATGGGCGAGAAGTCCGCGGAGAACCTGGTCCGCGCGATCGAGCGAAGCCGCCGCACGACGCTCGCCCGTTTCCTCTTCGCGCTCGGCATCCGGGAAGTGGGCGAGGCGACGGCGCGGACGCTCGCCGGCCACTTCGCGTCCCTGGACGCCATCACGGCGGCGGACGAGGAAGCCCTGCAGGGTGCGCCGGACGTCGGGCCCATCGTCGCCCGGCACATCGTCTCGTTCTTCGCCCAGCCCCACAACCGGGAGGTCGTGGCCGCGCTGCGGACCGCGCGGGTGGAGTGGGAGGAGGGAGAGCCGCGGGTCGTGCCCACGCCGCTCGCGGGGCAGACGTTCGTCCTCACCGGGACGCTCTCGACCCTGGGGCGCGAGGAGGCGAAGTCCCGCCTGTTGGCCCTCGGGGCGAAGGTCGCGGGCAGCGTCTCGGCCCGGACGCGCTACGTGGTGGCCGGCGCGGACCCCGGGTCCAAGCTCGAGCGGGCGCGGGAGCTCGGGATCGAGGTCCTGGACGAAGGGGCGTTCCTCGGCCTCTTGCAGCGGGTGGAGGGCACAGGGCGAGCCCCGGGGGCCTGAGCGCGCCGCGGACTCCTGGCGCGGGCCGCGGAGTTTCCCCGTGCCTTCAGGCGGCGGCCGTGACCCGGTTGCGCCCGCCCGTCTTCGAGTGGTAGAGGGCCCGGTCCGTCCGCTGCAGGAAGCGCGGGGCGTCTTCGCCTGCGGACAGGGTGGCGACCCCGGCGCTCACCGTGAGCGGCACGGTCTTGCCGGAGCACTCCACCTGCAGGGCCGCCACTACCTGCCGGACGCGCTCGGCGAGGAGGGCGGCCCCCCGCAGGTCGGTGTTGCGCAGCACCACCACGAACTCCTCCCCGCCGTAGCGAAAGAGCACGTCGCTGCTGCGGATGCACTGGCTCAGGCGGGCGGCGAAGGTCCGCAGGACGCAGTCGCCCGTGGTGTGCCCGTGACGGTCGTTGACCTGCTTGAAGTGGTCCAGGTCGAACATGATGAGGGAGAGCTCTCCGCCGTGGCGCTGGGCGAGGCTCACCTCGCGCTCGAGCGTGGACTCCAGATTGGCGCGGTTGTTGGCGCCGGTCAGGGGGTCCCGGGAGGCCGCGACCACGGCGTCCTGGTAGAGCAGGGCGTTGCGCAGCGGGTACACGATCTGGCTCGTCAGCAGCTCGAGGCTCGCGGCGTCGCTCTCGCTGAAGGGCCGGGCGCGCGTGTAGGTCATGACCCCGAGCGCCTGATCGGACAGCAGCAGCGTGTAGGCGCAGGAGTGCGGCTGGCGCGTGCCGTGCTCGATGGAGACCTCGCGGTCGGCGTACTGGAACGCCACGCTGTCGAAGGGCACGACGGGGGCGCACTCGGTCGCGTAGACCTCGATCAGCTCCTCGACCTGGAGCTTGGTCTGGAGCCTCTGGGACAGGTGGAGCAGCCACCCCTTGTCGAAGGCGTCGCGGGAGGCGACGCCCGCGCGTCCGGGGCGGGGGCGTGGGGT
>JAGNLM010000021.1 GCA_017999615.1 Gammaproteobacteria bacterium
TTGGCCATGCTGCGCTCCTCTCTGCCCGGATCAGGGCTCGCAGCATGATCCCGAACACTCGCAGCATCAACAGTTTGCCGATCAATTCTCCTTATGACCCATCCACTCAAATGAGGGGATCCCTAAGATCGCGGGGACCTTCAGCCTGGGCGCGCTCACGCCAGTCTCCTCCATCCCGACGCTGGGGACAGCGACGTATCTTGGAGCAACCCTGGGCCACTATGTCGACCCGGCCGGAACCGAGAACCTGGCCTTCGCGGACGTGACGGCGACCGTGGACTTCGGGGCCAGGAGCATCGGGTTCAACACCACGAACACGCACCAGACCGCCGGCCTGGCCACCATCTCCGCGAACGACAACCTGAATCTGTCGGGCACCCTCACCTACGCGCCGGGGGTCAACCAGTTCTCGGGGCCCGTCACCACCGTGGGCGGTGGCGTCGGGAACGCTCCGATGACCGGCACGGCCACGGGCTCGTTCTATGGACCGGCCGCCGAGGAGATCGGGGGAGGCTTCTCGGCAAGAGGCGCGGGAGTCTCCGGATACATGGGCGCGTTCGGAGGCCGCAAATAGGTTCCTGCCATCCGTTCCTCCGATGAACGGACTGCGCGGCCCCTTGTGGGCCGCCCTCCTCTTGTTTCTGTGGCACTCGTCCGTGCACGGGGAGGACCCCAGGGAGGCCAAGCGGACGGTTCTCGAAGAAACGCTCGAGGAGGCGCAGCGGCTCATCGTCGCGGAGCCTGACGATCTTCAACTCCACTTCATCCGCGGGATGGATCCGCGGGATGGCGCTGGCCGAGCTCGGGCGATACCTCGAGGCCGCCGACGAGTTTCGCTGGATGCTCACACGAGACCCCTCCCTCATGCGGCCCAGGCTGGAACTGGGCCGCGTGCTCGTGCTGAGCGGTCAGCACGACAGCGCCCGGTACAATTTCGAGCAGGTCCTCGCCCACGATCTCCCGGACGACGTCCGCCGCAACATACTGAACGTCCTGGCCCGCCTGAGGGAACGCACCGCAAACTTCAGCGTGGCCGTCGACCTCGTCACCGACAGCAATCCGGTCCAGAGCACCTCGGCCCGAGAGGTGGAGATCGGCGGTCTCCGGTACCGGGTGAGCCCCGACGGCCGAAGCAAGGAATCGAAGGGGGTCAGGGTCGCCTTCGAGGGCACGCTTCCTCTCTGGGAGGACTCTCTCTGGTTCGTTCGGGGGAACGGGGAACTGCAGGTGCAAGCCTAACACGATGGAAACTGCACTACCCCCGGTTGCGCAGATGCGCGGTGACGCTACGTACTTTGCGGGCTTCAGCGGCATCGAAGGGATTTACCCGCATCCACTCGGATCGCGCCCTTGGCGGCCACACGCCTTTCGGGCTGCCGGCGATAGAGGACGTGGGTGCACTGGTGAGGACTTGGCTTGGTGGCAGGGCATACGCCTGAATGCGCTGCCCTCAACCACGCAAGGAGTCACCCATGCAGAAGATGATGATCAACGAAGCCGATCTGGCCGAGCGGTGGAACCTCAGCCCGAAGACGCTCCAGCCTTGGCGAAGCGAAGGCCGGGGCCCCCGGTTCATGAAGATGTCCAAGCGCGTCGTCTACCCGATGGACGAGGTCCTCGACTTCGAGTCCCAAGCCCTGCGGGCATCGACCTGGGAGAGCGCCGGCGACGTCGTCCTCCCGAGCGGCTCCAAGCTGATGGACCCGCGCGAAATCGCGTCCGTGACTGGGTTGCCCCTCTACATCTTCAGCCACAAGCCGACGCGGGACTCGCTCGGCGTTCCGCATCGTCGGGTTCAGAAGCTGATCCGGTTCGACCGCGACGAGGTGATGGCGTGGGCCAGACGCTGGTTGCAGGCCGCCAAAGACCAGCGCATCGACGCGAAGGCCGACCCGGCAGGCCAGTACCGGTCGTTGCAGCAGGCTCTGGCTTCGCTGCCGGCCTGACCAGTAGACAATGCATTTGCATTGACATGGCAATGCAAATGCATTACCCTCTGCGCAACGCGTCCTAGCCGGAGAACTGCCATGCCCGCCGCCGTGCAAGTCGAGTCGACGCTGACCGACCGCTACCAGACCACCGTTCCCGAGACGGTGCGCCGGGCCCTACGCCTGGGCAAGCGCGACAAGATCCACTACACGATCCGTCCGGATGGCGAGGTCGTGCTCACGCGTGCGGCCGCTGACGAGAACGACGATCCTGCACTGGCGCCGTTTCTCGGCTTCCTGGCCCGCGACCTGGCCGAGCACCCCGAGCGTGTTCGGGCCGTGGACGCCGGTCTTGCGCAGCGCATCCAGGCGCTGGTTGGCGGTGTCGAGATCGATCTGGACGCGCCGCTGTCGGCCGACGATGAATGAGCGGCGACAAACCGCTGGTCGTCAACGGCTGGACCCTCTTCGCCCACCCGATCTTCCTTGACCAACTCGACGCGCTAACGGCGCAGGTCGAGGCGCTCAAGCGCAAGGACCCGGCCGGCTACATCAAGAAGAACGCCACCAAGCGCCTGGCCGCCATCGCCAAGCTGGCGTTCGAGGTGATCCCGCAAGACCCCGCCCGGCCAGAGTACCGCCAGGGCAACACGCTCGGCGACGAGCACAAGCACTGGTTCCGGGCCAAGTTCTTCCAGCAGTACCGGCTGTTCTTCCGGTTCCACGCGCAGGCCAAGGTGATCGTGTTCGCCTGGGTCAACGACGAGGACACAAAGCGGGCCTACGAGAGCGCTGACGACGCGTACCGGGTGTTCCGCCGGATGCTCGACAGCGGCCGTCCACCGTCGGACTGGGGCCAGTTGTTGGCCGAAGCACGCGCCGAATCGGAGCGCCTCGGCCGGCTCGCGTCAGGCGGTGCTTGACGGGCGGGCACGCAAGCAGCTACGGGGGGGCTCGCCTCTACGAGGGCGCCGTCGCAGCGGTCAGTGACTATCACCAGGTTCGGGAGGACGCGGCGGTCAAGTTCGGGATGGCCGCGTACCAGTTCCACTACCACGACTACCCCTACCTGTCCGCGTGGCAGATGGATCGTCGGAACGCTCCTCTCCGGGGCGGTCAGCCGTTACCGGGAGGCGGACCCTCTCTTCTCCGAGACTCGACGCGACGTCGAGAAGAAGGCGCAACTGGACGTCTCGAACCGCAGGATACGGTTCTGGAGGTTGACGCCCCGCCTGCAGGTGGGGCACGTCGATCGGGATTCCAATCTCGACCTGTGCGCCTTCGAGCGCACCTATGCGCGGCTCGGGCTCGGCGGCGATTTCTGAGACCGGGACCGGCCGGCTCCCGGAACACCTGGCGCCGGCCGGTCCATGCACTCAGGCCTTGCTCAGCCCTTGCTCAGGCCCTGGTCAGGCCCTGCTCAGGCCTTGCCCCGGCCGTCCATGCTCCAGGCACCCGCACCCCAGGCAGCGATCGTGAGCAGGCCGCCCACCACCCCCATGTTCTTGAAGAACATGAGCTGCTGAACCATCTGCTGGTCGGACGGCATCGCCCAGTAGTTGTGGAAGAAGTACGATGCCACCAGGGTGAAGACCGCGAGCGCGATGGCAGCCAGCCGGGTGCGATAGCCGAGGATCAGCGCCACGGCGGCGCCAATCTCCACCGCCACGGCAAGCGCGGCGGCCACTTCCGGCATGGGCAGACCCGCCGACGAGATGTGGCCGACGGTTCCCGCAAACCCGGTGACCTTGTGGATGCCGGCGGGCAGGAAGAGCGCAGCCATCAGCAGACGGCCGGCCAGCGCCAGGGGGTTCTGCAGCATCTGGAACATGACGGACTCCTGTCGTTCGAGGTGGATGCCGGCCGTGGGTGACGAGACTCGCCGGACATCGGCAGTGTCTCACAGCCGCCGCCCAGGTTAACCTCTGGCCGGAGACCGGCCTGGGGCCGGAGGTCCGCCCCTCGAGGGCAGCGCAATTCGATCACGGGGCCAGCCGATGAAACTCGCCACCTGGAACGTCAACAGCCTGAAGGTGCGCCTGCCGCACGTGCTGGACTGGCTCGCCGCCGCGCAGCCCGACGCGCTCGCCCTGCAGGAGACGAAGCTCACCGACGACCAGTTCCCGGCGCAAGCCTTCGCAGAGGCCGGTTACCGCTCGGTATTCGCCGGGCAGAAGGCCTACAACGGGGTCGCCCTGCTCTCGCGCGTGGAGGCCCGCGAGGTCCTGACCGACCTCCCCGGCCTGCCGGACCCGGACCGGCGGATCCTCGCCGCGACCCTCGGGGACGTGCGCGTGCTGAACCTCTACGTCGTCAACGGACAGGAGGTGGGCTCCGAGCGCTACGCCTACAAGCTCCAGTGGCTCGCGCGGGTGGCCGGGCACGTGCGCAGCGAGCTCACCCGCTACCCGCGGCTCGCGGTGGTCGGGGACTTCAACATCGCCCCCGAGGACCGGGACGTGTACGCCCCGGAGGCGTACCGGGAGCACATCCACTGCAGCACGCCGGAGCGCGAGGCGCTGCAAGGGCTGCTCGCGGTAGGTCTGGTGGACTGCTTCCGGCAGTTCGCGCAGCCCGAGAAGAGCTTCAGCTGGTGGGACTACCGCCAGGGCTCCTTCCGGCGGAACATGGGCCTGCGCATCGACCTCATCCTGGCGAGCGCGGCGCTCGCGCGCGGGTGCACCGCGTGCACCATCGACCCCGGCCCGCGCAAGCTCGAGCGCCCCTCGGACCACACCCCGGTGCTGGCGACGTTCGCGGACGACTGAGGCCCGGAGGCCCGGAGGCCCGGGGCGGTCGGCCCCTCACCGCACGGGCGCGAGGATCCGAACCACGGCAGGAGCGGCATAGATGCAATACCGGGACCTGAGGGATTTCGTCACCCGGCTCGAGGCCATCGGGGAGCTCAAGCGCATCCGGGTCGAGGTGGACCCGCGCCTGGAGATGACCGAGGTCTCGGACCGGGTCCTGCGCGCCGGCGGGCCGGCGCTGCTCTTCGAGCGCCCGAAGGGCCACACGATGCCGGTGCTCGCGAACCTCTTCGGGACCCCGAGGCGGGTCGCGCTCGGCATGGGGCGGGATTCGGTCGAGGAGCTGCGCGAGGTGGGCCGGCTGCTCGCCTTCCTCAAGGAGCCCGACCCCCCGCGGGGCCTGCGCGACGCCTGGGAGAAGCTCCCCGCCTTCCGTCAGGTGCTGAACATGGCGCCGAAGGTGGTGAGCCGCGCCCCCTGCCAGGAGCAGGTGCTCGAGGGCACGGAGGTTGACCTCGCCCGGCTTCCGGTGCAGACCTGCTGGCCGGGGGACGCGGGGCCGCTCATCACCTGGCCCCTCGTGGTGACCCGCGGCCCGAGCCGCCCGCGCCAGAACATCGGCATCTACCGCATGCAGGTCGTCGGGCGCAACCGCGCCATCCTGCGCTGGCTCGCCCACCGGGGCGGGGCACTCGACTACCGGGACTGGCAGGCCGCCCGCCCGGGCGAGCCCTTCCCCGTCGCGGTCGCCCTCGGCGCGGACCCGGCGACCATCCTGGCGGCGGTGACGCCGGTGCCGGACAGCCTGTCCGAGTTCGCCTTCGCCGGCCTGCTGCGGGGGGCGCGCAGCGAGGTGGCGCGCTGCCTCACCCACGACCTCCAGGTGCCCGCGGGCGCCGAGATCGTGCTCGAGGGCCATCTCCACCCGGGCGACGAGGCCCCCGAGGGGCCCTTCGGGGACCACACCGGCTACTACAACGAGGTCGAGCGCTTCCCGGTCTTCACCATCGACCGCCTGACCCACCGGCAGGACCCCCTCTACCACTCCACCTACACCGGGCGTCCCCCGGACGAGCCCTCGGTGCTCGGGGTGGCTCTGAACGAGGTCTTCGTCCCGATCCTCCAGAAGCAATTTCCCGAGATCGTGGACTTCTACCTGCCGCCCGAGGGCTGCTCCTACCGCATGGCGGTGGTGACGATGAAGAAGGAGTACCCCGGGCACGCGAAACGGGTGATGTTCGGGGTCTGGTCGTTCCTGCGCCAGTTCATGTACACGAAGTTCGTGCTGGTCACCGACGACGACATCGACGCCCGCTCCTGGACCGACGTCATCTGGGCCCTCACCACACGTGTCGACCCGGCCCGGGACACCGTGCTCGTGGAGAGGACACCGATCGACTACCTCGACTTCGCCTCGCCCGAGGCGGGGCTGGGGTCGAAGATGGGGATCGACGCGACCCGCAAGTGGCCCGGGGAGACCCACCGGACCTGGGGGCGCCCCATCGTCATGGACCCCGAGGTCCAGCGCCGCGTGGACGCCCTCTGGGGCGAGCTGGGACTCTGAGGGCCGCTCGAACTGCGAGCCGCCGCTTGAACTGCGGGCCGGGATTCCGTATCTTTCCGCGCTTGCGACTGGCGGCCGTCCCGCTGTGGGTCGGTTTGCCTGGAGGAAGCCCCATGAAGCCCGACATTCACCCCAAGTACGCCGAGATCACCGTGACCTGCAGCTGCGGGAATACGTTCAAGACCCGCTCCACGGCCGCGCGCGACCTGCACCTCGACGTGTGCTCGAAGTGTCACCCCTTCTTCACCGGCCAGCAGAAGATCATGGACACGGCCGGCCGCGTGGACAAATTCCGGCGCAAGTACGGGATGGCGTGATGGACCGCGCCCGGGCTCGACCGGGCGGTCGGGAAAGGCGTCCAGCAGGACGCCTTTTCTGTATCCGGCGTCCCTGGCTCGCGCGGGCCGCACTCGCCCTGGGGCTCGGGCTCGCCCCGCCGCTCGCGGTTGTGGCCGCGGCCGCAGAGGCCTGTCCTGCGGACCGCATCGACGCCTGGGCCGAAGTCCGGTCGGTGCTGGACGGGGACACGCTGGTCCTGAAGGACGGGCGCAAGGTGCGCATGCTCGGCATCAACGCCCCCGAGATCCGCTACGACGAGCGCCCCACGGAGCCCTTCGCGACCGTCGCCCGCAGCGCCCTCGAGGAACTGACCGGCGCCGGCCAGCGGGTTGGCCTGCGCTTCGACGTGGAGCGCGAGGACACCTACGGTCGCACCCTGGCCCACGTGTTCCTCCCCGACGGCACCAACGTGCAGCGCGAGATGCTCAGCCGCGGACTGGCGGCCAGCATCGTGGTGCCGCCGAACGCCTGGAGTTGGGAGTGCTACCGGGACGCCGAGCGCGAGATGCGCGAAGCGGGGCGCGGGATGTGGAGCGACGAGCGCTTTCGCCCCACGCCTCCCGCCCAACTCCCGCCCAACGCCGAGGGCTTCTGGTTCGTCACCGGCCGCGTGCAGCGGGTGGGCGAAGGCCGCAACGCCTGGTGGCTCAACCTGGGGGGCGGGCTCTCGGTGCGGGTCGACAATCGGGACATGGAGTACTTTCCCGGCCTGCGCCCCCGCTCGCTCGCGGGCCAGCGCATCGAGGGCCGGGGCTGGCTCAATACCTCCCCGCGCGACCGCTGGGTGAACGCCCGCCACCCGGCCGCCTTGCGCGTCCTCGACTGACCTATACTGAGAAAGGCGGCGCCTTGCCGGGCGGACCGGAGGGTCTGCCCCGGCGGGGGAACTTTTCCGCGAACGTTCTTGTCTACTCTCTCGAGCGCGGGAACTGCGCTCCCCGCCCGACCTCCCTGGGCGGGTGCTCGACCCGGCAATCCCAGCCGGAGATCTTATGCCCCGGTTTATTACCCTTCCCCCCCGATTGTTGAGCCGGGGCTTTTTTTTGCCTGCGATCCGGCACCCGGTGGCTCGGGTTGACCGGTCCAGGTGGGGCTGCTATACGCAATGAGTCACTCCGGCCCCGGACGCGGTGCGGTCCCAGGCCCCACCGCGGGGCTCCTACCACCATCCACCGGGAGAACGAAATGAAGAAGGTCCTCGTTGCGACACTGGCCTGCGCCCTGATGGGCGCGTGGGGTAGCGCCCTGGCCGCCGGCGACGCGGCGGCGGGCAAGGCGAAGTCGGCCGCGTGCGCCG